>JACRDF010000041.1 GCA_016212925.1 Desulfomonile tiedjei | reverse complement strand
CGGTACTTCTGGATGTAGTTCCTCTTTATCGTCTGATCTTGGCTGTTGATTCTCATGGACTTATTACCCCTGTCTGAGGATACCTCGTCCACGAATTATCTAACATCTACAATTGCGAGGAGTGAAACGACGAAGCAATCTCAAGGCTTAAAGGCAGAGATTGCTTCGCTTCGCTCGCAATGACAGCCTTTTTCACACCGGCAAATGAGGGATTAACTCAGCATGGCAAAAGTTCTTGCCAAACCTGCATCGGGCTCGCATAGTGTTACCTCAACAGTAAACCGACCATACCCCCAGGGCTGGCTATCCGCTTAAGAGGGTCAGAAGGTGTTCTTGAGAGACGGTCTCGCTTTCTTCGCGACTTCTCTATCGAATCTTTTTTTCCCACCCGTTTGCCCGTTCTGTAATTCGGCCACACCCCAATCGAGTATGTCCCTGTGTGAAACCTGTCAGGAATCCGTCGCGCCTATAAAGCCGCCTATATGTTTCCAGTGTGGGTTGCCTTTCCGGAGCATAGTTGCAGGCTCCCCTGGCCTGTGCGGTAAATGTCTCACAGATCCGCCGCGCTACGCTCGCGCGCGCTACGGGGTGGGTTACGATGGGGAATTGAGAACTGCGCTAGTCAGATTCAAGTTCTACAGTGCGCTCCATGCTGCCGGTCCTCTCTCGGAGCTGCTCATCGAGACTTTTAACAGATATTTTGAGCCCCGGGAGTTCAGCCTGATCGTGCCGATCCCCATCCACCGAAAGCGATTGCTCCAGCGTGGATTCAATCAGACAGTGGTCCTTGCTGAAAATCTATCCGCGGCTACGGGCATTCCACTTGACCGGAGATCCCTTCAAAAGATCACGGATACTCCGCCTCAGGTGGGTCTCCCGAGACCCGAGCGGATCAAGAACCTGAGGGGCTCCTTTGGCGTTCTTCGGCCTGACAGAATCCGCGGAGCCAAGGTGTTGCTAATTGACGATGTGGCTACCACAGGATCTACCATCAGCGAGGCTGCCAAGACAGTCGCGCGGGCAGGAGCCGCGAGTGTGGATGCCCTGGTACTGGCCCTCAGAATGGAACCTGGGACAGTACCTGTGGGTGGCATCGAACAGACTCCGGCGGCAAAGTGATTTCCACCATGGGAGTGCGCTTTCAAGCGAGGAACTAAAGTAGAAGCTCTCTTGCGAGGCCACACCGGGCCGGATTGTGAGAGCGAGCATTTGGCTTCATAAATCTCGCGCAAGCATGTAGAATGGTGTACAGCGAAGTGCTATTCTGAAATGTAGGAAGCCGCGGCCGCGGCAAACCTTCGCCGATTTTTGAGGTCTCGACCATAAACCTACCAGTGCAATGAGAGGAAAATCATGGCCCTTATGACACCGGAGCAGTTTGAGGACAGCCTGAGAAAACTGAAGCCAAAGGTTTTTATGAACGGCAAGCGCGTGGAAAACGTGCTGGAAAACCCGAATACTCGCACGGTCGTAGAAGCCAATAAGGCCAGCTACCAATGGGCCTTGGACCCCAAATACAGGGATGTGATGACCTGCCGGTCTCAGCTCACCGGGGAAACGGTCAACCGGTACACTTATGTCAGCGCCAGTACGGAGGACCTGATCGCCAAGGCCAAGGCGGGCACCTTTACTTCCGAAAGGCTTGGGACGTGCATTTACCGGTGCGTGGGTTACGACGCTTTCCACGCGTTGGCAGCGACAACCTGGGAGATGGACCAACAGTTGGGCACCGAGTATTATCCACGTTTCACGGAATACCTGAAGATGGTTCAGAGCGCGGATCTCTCGGCCGCGGGAGCCCTGACCGAGCCCAGAGGAAGCCGCAAGAAAAGGACCCTGGATTGGCCCGATCCTTATCTCTCGCTGAAGGTCGTGGACAAGAATAGCGATGGAATCGTGGTGAGAGGAGCCAAGATAAATATAAGCGGCGCTTTCGCGAGTCACGAACTGGTCGTCCTGCCGCAGTCGTCGCATTCCGAGGAGGAGAAAGATTATTCCGTGGCGTTCGCAGTCCCCAGCGATGCGGAAGGCATAACTTACATTTGCCAATACTCGCCTTACTCTGCCGAGAGAGACCAGGCCGAGGACATCTACGAGCTGGGCAACCCGCTTTTCGGTCAGCGTGAAACCTCGATGGTAGTGTTCGACAACGTGTTTGTGCCATGGGAAAGGGTTTTTCACTGCGGCGAAACAAAGTATTCCGGCAAAATTGTTGCCCGCTTCGCACGGACTCACCGCATGACCTGCGGGGGAACGTGCAAGGTGGGGTTCATGAACCAGATTATGGGCGCGTGCAAGCTCATTCAGGAGTACAAGGGGCTGGACAAGGTCAGCCACATTAACGACCAGCTCACCGAGATGGTGGTTCTCCGGGAGACAGGGCGCGCGTGCGGGCTCGCCGCGGCAACAATGGGCAGCGAGGACCCGCCCGGATCGGGAGTATTCCTGCCGGACGAGGTCATGGGCAATGTGGCCAAGCTCAACATCTGTAACGCTTTCTGGCGGACAATGGCCCTCGCGGGAGACATCGGCGGCGGCCTGATTGTGACCATGCCTTCCCTCAAGGAGCTGAAGAATCCCGAAACCAGACGCTACGTGGAGGAATTCTACAGTTTCGGATCGGACGAACCCACCGAGAACATTCTGAAGGTTCACAAGCTGCTCCAGCATTGGACAGCAGGCCAGCACGGTGTCGGGACGTGGCACGGGGCCGGTCCTGTACAGGCTCAAAAGATCATGCTCCAAAGAATAGTCAATTTCGACCACGAGAAACAATTGGTTAAAGACACCTTGAAGCTGAAGGACAAGAGCGAGGATCAGTAGAAGTCAGCGCTAGGGAGCGATGATCTCCGGGAAGCCGAGAGTATATCTGACCGCTGGCGGGGGAATGTAACAAGAATCGCTTCCTCGACGGTTTTCACATTATTCGACCGAAGAGCAGTGAAAAGAATGAATTCTTTATCTTGACAAAACAAATCGAGAATGCTGTTATGAAAATACTGGAACGTAAACCGTGTACGTGCTAACCTATGAACAATTCGCTATACCAAAATATTGTGACAAGACGACGATCTTTATAAATATTCGGCTTTTTTTTGTATCATTATTACGACACCCTTTAACCTGGTAAAACTTTTCTTCCTCAGAAACGATAGGGCGAAACATGCAGGCGAGACCATTGCCGCACGCGGCACTAAGTCGCTTCTGTTGGCTTTGTCGTGGCATTGTGCCAATGGTGATTATCGGTCTCTTTATCACCTTCTCCGCTGAGGCAACTTCAAAAGGGACGGACATCCTTGGGTTGCATCTGGACACAGACCAGACGGAGGTGGTCGCCACACTTGCGGCCAAAGGCATAACGCCGACTCAACAGGATGAGGCAACTCTTACGGCGAAGAGCTTGCCGGTTCCCATCGAGGGGCTCCAGGAAGCGAAATGCCTCTTTAAGAATAGGAAATTATATAAGGTCACTCTCTTCTTTGAGATCCCCCCCCACGAAGCATCCGCGGCAACTCTGATTCAGCGATACGAAAACGAGAAAGGTAGGCTCGGGCAGCAGTTTGGCCCCCCTTCCAAAGACGTGACTGCCATGGACGCGCCTAGTATTCAAGACCGTTATGACTGGCTCAAACGAGGGCGGGGGTACTATTTATCCGTGTGGGACAAGGCTGAAGACAAACTCAAAGTAACTCTGTGGCTGTACGGGGCAGACGCGGACATTGTCCTTATGGAGACATACGAGCGCCCGTGACATCAATTGGTGGCGGCAAAACAAGCAACCAACTTTTGGGAAAGGTCAATAAAGTCAGTACATAGGATAATTCTGATAAGGAGGACCTGCAATGAAGCGAAAATGGATGGCGGTTCTCGGCGTGCTTCTCATCGGACTTGTCGGCATCGCGCTGATGTCGTGCGACAGAGGAAAGCCCATCTCCGAATTGGGTCCGGCCAAGTATGTCGGCTCGGACAAGTGTGCCGAATGCCATAGCCGGATCTCAGTGACTTTCCGCAACACGCTGCACTCCAAGGTCATGCAGGACACGAAGAAGAATCCCAGGGCGGTCCAAGGCGATTTCGTGGACCCGAATCCCCTGGTGGACTTCAAGCCGTCTGACGCGATCATGACGCACGGCGTCCAGTGGAAGCAACGCTACATCGACAAAGACTGGAGAACCCGCGTGGCCCAGTGGAATTTCGAGTCCGAGAACTGGTCTCCGTACAACCCCGATGGCTGGAAAACCGCGGACTGGAGAGCAAAATGCGGTTACTGTCATGTGGTGGGTTTCGACAAGGAAAAACTGACTTGGGCCGAACTGAGTGTGGGCTGCGAGGCATGTCACGGACCAGCCAGCAATCACCTTGATGCAAGGCTCGAAGACAAGAGCAAGACCATTGTCAATCCGGCTACATTGCCTTTCAAGGCAGCTTCGGATGTATGCGGCCAATGTCACACCCGCGGGAAGAGCCCGGACAAGAAATGGGATTTTCCGGTCAACTTCAGGGTGGGAGACTATCTCGGGCCTCAGCATTTTAGAATCGTGGACAAATCCGACAAATCCGCATGGTGGCCGAGCGGTCACGTGAGGCAGCATCGTCAGCAGTATCCCGAGTGGAGAGAGAGCCGCCACGCCAAAGCCGGTATCGGTTGCAGCACATGCCACAGCGTTCATGAGGCGAAAACCAAATTTGCCACCACTATGAATCCCAACAATTTGTGCATCAGCTGCCACGGAAACGTGAGCACGGATTCGATCAGAGGGCATGCGCCGATTGCCCGCGCGCCCCAGCATCCGGACTGTATAGGTTGCCATATGCCGCCCGTAGGCCAGAGCGCCACCAGAGGAGACGAGCGCAGTCACCGCTTCCGGACCATTCCTCCCAAGGTCACGATGGAGCTGGGCCAAGGCGATCCTGGAAAACAGCCCAACTCGTGCAATCATTGCCATTCCCACAAAACACAGAAACCTGACGACCTTCAAAAGGCCCTGGACGACGGAAAGAAACTCTTGGAAAAGATCACGACCGCGGGCTTGGCGCCCTAAGGAAAGGGGCTCTGAGATGGCGATAGTAAAAACCTTCAGCGTTATCGTGGTCGTCGGAATTCTGATATTTATCGGCGTGGTAATGCTTGGCGGAATGGCGGTCTACTCGAAACAATCCAGCTTCTGCGCGAGTTGCAAGATAATGCAGACGCGCTACGTCGGTTGGGAGAGGTCTACTCATGCCAGGTCGGTCCACGCCAAAGCGGATTGCATCACCTGTCATTCCGAGCCGGGCGTCATAGGGGAATTCCAAGCCCATTTGAACGGCGCACGATATGTGGCGGTTCGGCTTGCAGGAGGCGACCGCGGGGCCATTCTTCGAGGCAAGGTCTACACGAGAGCGTGTATCCAATGCCACAAAGTGGAAGACATTGTTACCAAGAACCCCGGCCACGAGGTCAACCACAGGGCCCATTTTGCTCACAAGGTGGAGTGCTTTCAGTGCCACGCGGACTTGGCTCATGGCACCCTTTTGGGACAACCGGGGACTCTTCCCATGGAGACCTGCGTCTCTTGCCACAGGCAACAGCAGGCGCAAATGGCCAAATGTGTCCTGTGTCACCCCAAGAACATGATCAATATCTTGTTTCTTATGGCAAAACCACTTCGATCGCCAATGTGAGAGGAGAGCCTCCCGGGAGATTCCTTCTCCAATAGGGATCTCCCGGCCCCCTACCCTTTCTTGTCAGTGGCAAAACTATCCGGTTCCGCCAATGCAAATCCTTAGATCACCCCTGCTCCCAGCGCGACGGACATCAAAAGCAGCATACCCCCAACGATGATTTGAACGGTCTTTATGGTCGTTTTCTTCAGCAATCTCACCCCAATCATGGAACCGACAAAAGCGGAAATTATGCCTGCGAGAGTGAGGCTCGCGAGAGAGCTTTGCCACAGGGAAGACACATGGGTGAAGAGAAAAGTCGATCCGTAGATCACCAGTCGTGAGATATCCACTATTACCGCTGAGACAACGCCTGTGCCTATGAATTGTTCCTTGTCCAGCCCGGCTCGAATAAGAAAAGCGCTTCGCAAAGCGCCTTGAAGTCCGGATAGGCCGCCGAAAAATCCGGACAGAATACCGCCTAAAGGGACATATTTCTGGTCAAAAGCCAGGTCCTGGAACCGGGGCAATATGTCAAGGATAGAAAATACAGCGATCAGTGCCGCTATAACCACCTTGACTGTGGTTATTTCAAAGATTCGGCCGCCGATGCTGTAGCGGACGAGAGGCCCCATTTCCGACATGTAACCTAGAGCAAAGGCTCCTAAAGCCGCGGATATTGCAGCCGGCAAGGCGAATCTGATCACCACCCGGATACTCGCGTGTCTACCGACGAGCGCGACCTTGAAGAGGTTGTTGGCCAGATGCACGACCGCGGTACCGGCCACTGCGACATTGACCGGGAAGAAAAGCGCAAAGGCCGGCATGAGAAGCGTTCCCAGCCCAAACCCCGAGAAAAGCGTGAGCGCGGACACTACGATTGCAACGGTGCAGATGACAGCGTATTCTATCATGACTGTACCTTCATCAAGCGAACCGAATGAGCAAAGTGACCCACAAAAGTCCTATGAAGTAAGATATGGCCACGTCACTGGGCCAGTGAGCCGCCAAGTCAATTCTGGCAATTCCGCCGATAACAAGAAGTAAAGTGCAGATAACCAGTAGAGCCCATCGAAGATTTCCTGAGGCCTTCACCGCGGCCAGAACACCCAGGTACCCGATTGTTGCTATGTAATTAAAAGCAAAGATGGATGGAAACGCTGAACCGGAAGCTGCTTCCACGACCTGCACCAGGTCGGCTGACGGTCGCGGCTGGGCAATGACCGGGCCAAGCCATTGTCCCAGCAACCACAAACCAACGAAGCTGGCGATAGACAGCAGACCAGCACGCCATCCTGCAATCACCCAGGAAAGGGCGAAAGTGATGGCGATCAGAACCAAGACCCACGGGGGTTTAGCTGTTGCTGATATCGCCTGAGCCCAGTGTTTGGATTCAGGCAGCGAGGACTGTATCAGGCGGGTAATACTCACGTCCCCAGGAAGATATGGAACGTACTTGAACAAAATCGTGAGTAAGACAGCTAAAAGGAGCAGGCTCAGCCACACGACTTCTCTGGTTTTCATGGCAGTGTCTCCGGACAACATGTGGGTCCCGTGGTCGTCACTCCGGCGAAAGCCGGGGTCCAGACATCCAACGCCAAACACGGTGCTGAATCAAGCGCTTAGCGGGACTGGATTCCTGCTTCCGCAGGAATGACGGCAGGAAGTTGGGTGCCACCGCTAGCTCACGTGACCAAACTTGCGCATCACAGTGCAAAGGTAAGCAGCCATATCCCTAATCATTCCTCATCGAGGCGGTGTGAATTGAGACAGATCATAGATTCCCAGGCCTTTTTCCAGTTCCGCGACCTGACCCACTGTCTTTTCAAAACCCCCTTCACCAAAGAGTTTCTCTTCTTTTTCTTCAAATTCCTCGCCGAGGTCGTGAAATTCTTTTTCCGACACGATCGTCCGCAAGGCAGGAAACAAGATGGTGTCCTCGCGTGAGGCGTGGGGGCGATACATTCTGAGAAAGAGATGCAGCGTGTCAGCCGGCTCCTTTCGCTTGGGAGCCTCCTTAAGTGCGGCAGGTGCAGCCAATTGCATGACCTGTGGCGTCAAGCGACGGCCTGCTTTGTGTTGCTCCTTCAGGACTTTGACCAGCTCAACAAGCTTGCCTGCCTTCTCAAACCGTGGAAACAGATAGTCCTCTTCAAGTTTTTCGTGGTACTCTTCAATGAAAGCACGTATTATTTCCGCTGCGTTGGAAAGAGTTTCAGGCGGAAAGTCTTTTCCACTGTTCAGGCGTCCTTGAATGTCTTCGTAAATGAGCAGAATACGCCGCAGCACTCCATGCTCGCGCATCAAGTCTTCCGGTGGGAAAACCTCTTCACCTTTCTTCTCCTTTTCCTTCTCTGGTGACTTTGCCTGTGCCGGACGCACGTCCGGAAAGATCACCGCAGCACCGGTGATGAGGATGCCTGTTTTTTTGAGGAATTGTCTACGGCCGGCAGATTCGTCGATCATACCATTCATGATGATCCCCCTTTTCGCTCACGATAGTCAATTAGGATGCCGCAAAATAAATGACGCAAGTAAGACTAATTTTACCGGATTGTCCGAGTAGTGGGGAGCCGGTTCGCGAACCGTGTTCACCGCCCCCACTCCAGTTCCCCGATATTCCACTCTAGGTTATTGCGCCAGGCTCGTCAACCGCGGGCCTCCTCCTCAATCTTCGCTGCCAGGTTCAAAAATACTCGTCGAAGATTCGTTTGACCTTGGGTCAGTCCCAGGGAGGACGCAGAATGTTCTTTGGGGATGTTGCCGGATTATTCCTCAGATTTCTGAGGGAATTGGTACACGGCGTTCAAGGCCGGCCACGGACTGACCTGCGCTCCATACTGGGATATGGGAAAGCGAATCCCTTTCTTGTACAAGGTCTCCAGGTTGGCCAGGATGCGAGCGCAATCTTCAGCGGGCAACCCGATTGCCAGTTCGTCATCCGCAGCATGTCCGAAACGTCTCTCACCGAAACAGGGAATTGATAGCGCGGGGACCCTGTCGACGAAACAGCGGCCGATAACGTCGGAGCAAGAACTCTCGCCCACAGAGTAGAATACCAGGCGCTCGAACTTGTCATACTGTATCGCGTTTATCAAAACAGACATTTGGGCAGGGTTTGCATAGATGAGGACAATGTCCGGTACAAAGGGATCATAGGCTGTAGGCGCCATCAGAAAGGCCTTGTACTTTCCGTAAGGTATTCGCTGAATTACCGACTCACATAATGCCGCGTCCTCTTTCTTTTCCAGCCAGACAATGTTCCGCATAGTGCCTTCGGTAATGAACCGCGGCAACTCCGCAAGCCCCAGCATGCTTGCACATTGCGGGGTTACAAGGTCCTCCGCGGTCGCGCCTATTGTCCAGTCAAAGGTTCGCACGATCGTGATCAATTGGCACAGAGAGAGTTTCTCAGGGGGTCTCCGCACCCAGGGATTTGCCGTAAGCTCTTCAGAATTCTCCAGAAGTTTCAGCCCCACGGGGAAAGTTTTCAGCCTTAGCAGCCCTTCCAAACTTCTGGTCCATTTCGACCACTTGATCTCTTCAGGGGTCATTTTCGCGCCTTTCGGTTGAGCGGCTCATCGTGGCCCGCGCTTCGGGAGAATTCATCTCATGGTATTTGTTGTGAAGCGGCCACTGAGCAGAGCTTGCACCAACTGCTTTTCGTCCTCTATAGAGTCCTCGAATTTGGTCACACAACTCCCGACCGATCCGGGTTCATGGGCGTCGCTGCCGCCGATCCCCAGAAGACCCATGGCTTCGGCCACCCGCCGGGCGAAATTGTTTTCTTCCGCGGTAACGCGGCCATTGCAGACCTCAAGGCCGTGAACCTGCGCAAAAGTAGGGTTGAGGATAGCATCGTCCAACCCCATGTCCAGGGCGCCAAATCCAAAGAGGAGGAAGCCTCGAAACGGGTGCGCTGCAAATGCCACCGCGGAGGCGGCATCCACCTTTTTTTTCAACCTTGCCGGACTCACCAGGCCTTCAGGCTCTTCCTCTAATCCGAAAACCAGAATGTCTCCGCCGGTGGTCGTGACTTCCATTCCGCGAAACACCGCCAGACCGTGCTTGCGGCTCAACTCCGCGGCTTGTTCATGATTCCAGATGCGGTTATGCTCGGTGATACAGATGCCGTCCAAACCCGCGTTTTTTGCGGCAATCATCATTTCGTCAGGCGACATGGCACTGCATGGGGAATGGAGCGTTGTATGGACATGAAGATCCAAAATCATTCCGGGTGTACTCTCTATTTATTGAAGTCGCAAATAGTCTACCAGTGATGGATGGCGGTCATAGAATTGCTCCAAGAACCGTTTTCGGTCCAGACCAGGCTCTTTGTCAAGAGTGGCCCCCAGTTCCCTGGCCAATTCCGCGACTGCGACACTTCGACAGCAATCCACCATCAATACGGCCATGTGGCGACAGCCGTATCTGCCTATCTCTTTCTTGATCTTTCCATCAAGGTCAGCATCCAGGGTCCATCCCTCAGCCCGAGAGAACACCTTTTGGGCAAGCGGGCAGCGTTTGGTGGTGAACCGCTTCATTCGGGTCTGAACCGACTCGATGGCCAGTTTCGGCCAGTTAATAACCAGTTCGCATTCCATTGCATACAGTTCGTCTTCGAGGACGCCGCTAACCACGCGAAGGTCCTCGCCTTGCACCTGCACACCGATGGATTTCACGCGAGAATATGTAAGCATTTGTAATTCCTATGAGTTGTTGTCGAAGAGGCAAAAGCTGCCGAACGCCCCATGGGAAGTGCGACCCACGCGACGCTGTCCCATCCGGTGTCACAGGTCCCGAAATGCAGCGCAACTGTCCTTCAGCCTCGGATTATCCGCCATCATCTTGATCGCCCGTTCGCCGATGAGCACCTCGTTGAGAAATACCTTGGGGCCGTCATGCTCTAATCTTGCCGGCTCTCCGGCCATGCTCATTGCCTTTCGCAGTTCCGGCACGGTGAGGCCGTTTACGAGCATTTCCATCGCTTCGAGAACAAGTTCCGCTACACGGTCGGAGCCGGATTCGTCGCCAACGATCGCTCGGACGATCTTGGTCATGCCGGGACCGACACGCACGCCGATCAGCTTCTGAGCGGTTTCGGAAAGATCAGGGACGAGGCCCATCACGTCCCTCTTTATTTCCAGTGAGGCCATCGTAATGTTCAATGCGGGGGCTTTGACCTGCAGGGCCACTTCGGCCGAGAACAGGTTGTCGTCGAATCTCGTGACGATACGCCACAGACCCGGCTTCAGGGTTTCCACCGTGGTCAGATTGTTTGTTCGGAAATCGAGTATCAAAGCGACCTCTCTTCGCGTTCGGAACATTAATGAAATAGCCCTGTTCGGAGGGCCTTGGTCCGGTGGTATTTCAGGCCTTGCCCAGGCCTTGGACCAATATTCGCACGCCGATAACGATCAGGACTATTCCTCCAATACGTTCCGCCCAGCCTCCAAAATAGATCCCGGCGTGCCTTCCCAACCTGGTCCCGATGAATGTCATCACAAGGGCTGCCACCCCGATCAGAAGCGCAGGCGACCAGACATGCATGCCGATCAGGCTCAGCGAAACCCCTACAGCCAGAGCGTCTATGCTCGTCGCGACCGAAAGGCCTACAAGACTCCACCCCCTGGTGGGATCATACCCTTCAGTCCGCGACTCCGGGTGGCGTGATTGCCGGATCATGTTGGCCCCCAGCAAGGTCAGCAACCCGAACGCGATCCAATGATTGAGGCCCAGAGTGTACGCGGCAACACCCGCGGCGCCGAACCATCCGATGACGGTCATCAAGAACTGAAAAAGGCCGAAATGCCAAGTGAGCCGAAAAGTATGTCTGGCCGTATGAACGCAAAGTCCTGAGCAAACAACCGCGGCGACGGCAAAGGCGTCCATTCCCAGAGCTATGGCTGTTCCAAACAGGGTCAGTGAATCCACAGTCGGCCGTTTTTCTCAGGGGCTTTAAGTCACGCCCGCCAATGTAACAGTGGGCGTCCGCTTTCGTCAACCGTCGGCACAGAAAGTCTTAGACAAGGAAAACGCTCGGGCTCGTATTCGAAGATTGGTGGCCGCTGGTATCTTTACTCGGTGGCTTCGCAATGCTTATTGGTATATCATGGTCGGTCACGATGGCATTGGATCGACTCGAAAAAAACATGCCGCAGCGGCGGGACGGTTAATGGCTCACGAACATCACCATCATCATGCCCATGACGGGAGCGGTGAAACACGCCTTGGAATCGCGTTGTTGATAACCGCGGGATACATGGCGGCCGAGATAGTCGGCGGTATTCTTTTCAATTCCTTGGCTCTTCTTGCGGACGCGGGACATATGCTTTCCGACGTGATGGCTTTGGCGCTGTCATGGGTGGCACTGCACATAGGGAAACGCTCGCCAACGGATCGCCACACCTACGGATTCAAGCGCACCGAAATACTCGCGGCTCTGATTAATGGCCTGGCCCTGTGGGTAATCGTTGCGGTAATATTCTACGAGTCTGTTCACCGCTTCTTGACCCCCGCGCCGGTCGCGGGGGTCGGCATGCTGGTAGTCGCATCGGTCGGCCTCGCTGTAAATCTGGCCATGGCTGCCCTGCTCTTCGGCACCAGGGAGCACAATCTCAATTTGAAGGGTGCTTTCCTTCATGTTCTTTCGGACGCTCTAGGCTCTGTGGGCGCTATCATTGCCGCAATAGTGATACTGGCAACCGCCGCGTACTGGGCTGACCCGCTGGTCAGCGTCCTGATCGGCCTGCTGATCCTCTATTCCTCTTGGGGACTGCTAAAAGAAGCGGTAAACATACTTATGGAGGGTGTGCCCTCGGGAGTAGATATTAAGCACATCGAGGACGCCTTGCTCGATCACGGTGGCGTTTGCTGCGTGTACGATCTGCACGTGTGGAGCATCACCAGCAACCGGGTGGCAATGTCCGCTCACGTAGTGCTTGCCGAGCCCGACGGCAATCGAGTGGAAGTCCTCAGAGGTTTGGAAAAGCTCCTCGCTGACAGATTCAACATTACTCACACCACCATCCAGGTAGAGGCGACCCACGAAATGCTGCCGGAAAGCGACTCCCTGATCTGCCGAGGCGGCACAATGTGCGGCTCCGTTCATTAGCAGACCGGCAAGCAAGGGCCGCCTTGCAATCGATACCACCTCTCGCTTGAACAATGAGAAGTCGGCGGGGCCACAAGCAGATGCCAAAGCCGGGGTCCACCGTGCCCCTGATCCCATGGGAAAAGGGTTTTGGGTGCCACTGACCTGGCAACCGGGTCCGTGCCGATTTTGCCCCGAACTAAGCCTTAATGTTTGGAAGGGAACCGGTATGATACGTCTCCGTACGCGATGATGGGTTTCAACGTTCCAACTTGCAGGCCCAAAGTCGAATTGTCGACAACAAGTGTTTCAACCTGGTGTATACTCGCCGAATGAATTCTCCCGCAGATGAAATACCCGTCAAACAAGCGATCGAGAGATTAGGGCAGCCAATTTGGCCGCTGCTGGCGGCGCTTGTCGCTGTCTTTGCGTGGCGGATTTGTTTTACCGGGTGGGTGAATCTTATCCCGGACGAGTGCAGCTATTGGACATGGTCCCGGCGACTGGACTGGTCCTACTTTGACAATTCCGGGATGGTCGCTTACCTGATCCGGCTTTCCACAGACCTCTTCGGTCGTTCCACACCGTTTACGGTCCGTTTCCCCTTTTTGGTGCTTTCAGGATTCTCCACCTATCTGTTGTACCGAACCAGCTTCCTGCTTTTTCGCGATCGTTTCCGAGCAATTTTTTCCGCCCTGATTTTTAATTTGACGCCTTTGGCTCTGCTCGGAGGCTCCGCCGCGGTCCATGACAATGCTCTGATTTTTTTCTGGGTCGTGTCCCTTTGGACAGCCGCACGGTTTCTTGACTCAGGCGATGCCCGATGGTTTTATGCCATGGGGCTTGCCGCGGGCCTGGCTATTCTGAGCAAGTACACCGGCGTGTTGCTGATTCCCTGCCTGTTGATATTCCTGCTCTGGAGTGGACCTCACCGAAGGCTTCTCCGTACCAAAGAGCCGTGGATCGGCGCGCTGATCGCGTCTGCCTTCGCAATGCCTATCGTCTGGTGGAATGCCACCCATGACTGGGCGTCGCTGCACCATATATTGTTCATTGGATCGGGTTCGACTTCCGCATCTCAGAGGGTGCTCGACGGTTTGGGTTACCACCTGGCCCAGTCTGCCTTGGTTTCACCGCTGTTCTATTTTGCTCTTTTAGTGGCATTGCGGTTTGCGTTTTTCAAGAACTTGTTCAAGCCCCAGCCGCAGCACGTTTTGCTTTTCAGCTTGGGCCTGCCTCTGGTGGTTTTCGGCGTCCTGGCATTCAAGGGTCATGTGGAAGCCAATTGGGCTTTCATGGGGTACGCCTCGACCGCGATACTATCGGTGCAGGTAATTGGCGAAGGCCACAGCGAAGGGCACAAGGCTTTTCGCAATCGGTTCGGTGAGCGATTCCTGAAATGGGGAGTCATCTTCGCGGTCGGGCCGGTGCTTCTCGTCTTGATCCACGCGTGGGTCGGCCTCTTGCCCGCGGGGCTGGAAAAAAGGTTCAGCAAGGATGACAGAATTATCTGGGAAACCAGAGGCTGGGACGGGCTTGGCGAGCACGTGGGCGGTCTCAGAGAGGCCTCGGACGTTATTGCAGCGGACAGCTATCAGCTCTGCGCACTCTTGGAGTTCAATACTCCCGGCAATCCGGATGTCAGATACCTGGCGCCCTGGAGGCGTCCCACCCAATTTGACGTCTGGGAACCTTCTTTCGACAACCTCAAGGGACGCAACGTTCTGTTTGTATCAGCGCGGCCGCTGGCGCCTTCATCCTCGGCCCTCGCCACGATTTACGGCAACTTCAAGCAAGTGGAAGCTCTCCCATCTTACAAGGTGATGTACCACGGCGAGCCGATCCGGGAAATCCACATATATCGCGGATACGATTTCAACCCGTTCTCACCCACGAGGCTGGGACCACGGTCGCTGCGATACAAAGAGTGAAACCGGTTGCAAGGGTAAGGAGCTTTTGAGAAGGTACCTATGAAGCCTTTCCTGTCCACGTGTCGGACGGACTCTTGACCAGCGCCCAGTATTAACAAATGGCTACGAACTGCTTTCGTGGGGCAGGCTTTCCAGCCTGCCGCTTTGCAAGAGACCCTGGCTCAGAGGATAACGGCAGGCTGGAAAGCCTGCCCCACATGTCTACTCTTGGAGAGGAGTCAGCAAATAGGAGCCATCACCCTGTTCCTGCAACCTCAGCCCGTATAATCCCAGGGACTCCTTCAGCGGCCGGCCGAAGAAAAAATCCAGGCTCGCGGGGTCCAGGTTTAGCTTCTCTGCAATGAACTCCCGTGCATGATGGTCGAATCTCAGAATTTCCAGGACTTCTTCTACACACTGGCCTCTTGTGGCTGACAGACGCGCCATGGAGCGGCTCAGCTCATTGTGCGAGCAGCGTTCTTCATGTCGCAGGATAACTTCCCATAGAGGGCCGGCGGCCTCAAGCAGGTCCTTTCTCGTTAATGGAGCGCCTTCTGCGGCCTCCACCGATGCCTCGGGGTTCCAGCATTCCTGACTGCGGCACTGTGACGGTCTGGATTCGTATATCTGGCAGCTCTTGTCGGCTTTCCCATAGAAGATGCACTCTCTGGTTTCAGTCTTTTCTCGGATCTTGATCAATTCCCTATCCGTGGCTGAAGCCTGTTCCGTGATACTCGAGTAAGCCGGCTCCCCGTGCCGAATCGTAATCACGTGCGTAGGTTTGAGGATATCCTTGGTGAACAACGCCACGTCCTGCCGGAGCAGTGTGGGGCTTCCTTTCATGCAGCAAGTTCCGCATCGGATGCAATACGGCCGCGTTGCATATGCTTCTTTCAGCAACCGCTCCCGCACCTGTTGCCAGATTTCTTGCTCAGATCTCTCGTCTTGCGCGCCTTCCTTGGGCGCCAGTGCCTCAAGATCTTCGAGGATGCGGCTGACAAGTGTCTCCGGTTCCACGCTTGATCCCACATCGAATAGCACCGTTCGGGCTTCCTCCTTCAGAGCGGTCATAAAGAAAGCCTCTTCGGCCTTGTTGTGCTTCTTGCTCATCCTGGTTCCTTGTTTTTTTCAGGTTTTGGTCATTCGAGAAAAGCAGTCTATAATCATAGCTCAATTGCCTGTGAGGGAAAAGACTAACACAAGGAGATGCACATGGATGACAGCAAGGTAACGATTCTGGCCCTGATCAAGGCCAAGCCCGGGATGGAGGAAACGGTCAAGCAGGGTCTGCTAGCTCTTCTTGAGCCCACAAGGAAAGAGGCCGGCTGCATAAACTACGACCTGCACCAATCAACCGGCAACAAGGGCTTATTCATGTTTTACGAGAATTGGAGAAGCAAGAAGGACCTGGACGAGCACGTTCGGATGCCCCACATGAAGGATTTTATGAGCAAAGGCCGTGAGGTTTTGGACGGGGCCGCGGATCTCACTTTCTGGGAGATCATCGGTCCGTCCAAGTGACCGCTGGATACACCGTAGCGGGAGAGAAATGGGAGAAGCCCCTAATGAGGCTTCTCCCGCGGTTTCGAAAGAAATTCTCAGCTACCAATTGAAGACTTTGTCCAGGTCCTCGTCTTTCACCTTGAACGTGACGTTATGAGGCGGCAACTGTTCTGTCAGGAAGTACATCGGAAGGCGGTCGTCTGCTGGACCGAAGCCCGCTTTGGCATTGAAGTCCCTCTCCATCTTGAGGACTGTTTTCCCCAGGTCGGTGACACCGTCCCCAGTCAGGTTCAGACCGTAGAAAGCGTTGAGCAAATCAAGCAGCGACTGGAATGTTTCGGGCTGATCCAGGACGGCAAACGCTATGAACAAACACATGCCGGTGGAGTCCACGGCCGCTGTGGCTATCTGGAGGTTTCTTGAAAGCTCTATCTGCCCTTCCGGCTGCATCGGGGCAACATCTCCGCCGACTTTCATGATGTTGGCCGCTACCGCATACCCCGCGGTATGATCCGCGCCCATGGGAGTCGTCGCGTAAGTAACCCCTATTCCCTGGACTCCGCGAGGATCGTAAGCCGGCATAGCCTGGTTTTTCACCACAGGGACTCGCTCCACACCAAACGCCTTTCCCGTCACCGCGGCCCCGTTGCCCAGGATGCGGCCAAGATAAGTGCCCTTCCCTACTTCGTGGACCAGGTTGATCGCTGCTTGTGCGTCTCCGAACTTCGCTACGCCCGCTTCCATGGCCACCCCAATGGTCGCACCCATCTCGATGGTGTCAACCCCGTAATCATCGTCAAGCCTGTCCAGCATGGCGATGGAGTCCAGGTCGTCTATGCCGCAATTCCCGCCATGGGCCCAGACCGTCTCATATTCGGGCTGCTTGGTAAGATATTGCCCATCCTTGTTCATATAAATCCCCGAACATTGAATTACGCACCCTCGGTGGCAGCCGTGAGTAGCGCTTCCGCCGCGTTCGACTTCAATGGCCGCCTGCGTCTCACCGCTGATCTTAGAGCAGCCGTCGAACCGACCCCACATGAAGTTCTTGGTCGGGTACGCGCCGGCTTCGTTAAGGACGTTTGTCAGCACGTTCGTGCCGTAAGCCGGCAGGCCTTCGCCGGTAACAGGATGCTTCTTAAGGCCCTCGACCCAGCTTTTGTTCGCTTGATTGAATTTTTGGGGATCTTTTGGAGTGCGCATCTTCATTTCGCTGTCATCCAGTACGATCACTTTCACGCCCTTGGAGCCCATCACCGCGCCGGTGCCGCCGCGGCCAGCGTGCCGTGTCGGTCTCAATTCCATGTCGGTGCAAGCGATGGAAGCGGCGGACATCTTCATTTCTCCTACCGGCCCGATTGACATGCAGCAGATCTTGTCACCGTATTCAGCCTTCATCTTCGCTACCAGGTCGTAATTGCCCAACATCTTCAAGCTGTTGTCAGCAGCGATCTTCACGCCGTCCTTGTTGATAAACACTTTGTAAAGGTTGTCGTCCTTGGGCTTGCCTTCCAGGACGATGGCAGCGTAGCCCAGCTTGGCCAGCACTTGGCCCGGTTGCCCACCTGCATTGGACTCCTTGATCCCGCCCGTCAAAGGGCTCTTGCAGCCGATGGAAATACGCCCTGAATTCGCGGCGGTAGTCCCAGTAAGCAGACCGGGGGCAATAACCAGTTTGTTTTCGGCTCCCAAAGGATGGCACAAAGGCGGCACTTCTTTCGAGACGATGCCGGAGGTCATGGCTCGGCCCCCCAGGCCGGCATACTCGCCCAAAGGTCCCTCTGTCACCTTGGGGCCGCCTTGGGCCCCCATGTCGATTCTCAGTATCTTGTCCATAGCGATCCTCCCCTCTTTCTTCATTCGGAGAATGGTAATTCTTGCTTCCGGATGGACGAATGCCAGGACTCATTTTTTTGGCTATGCCAACGACCTACATCCGGGCCTGCTGCCTGGCAGGTGTGTAGATGTTACCGATTATACTAGATATTATTGTTGGCCTTGCCGACGAGCCCTCTGGCGCGCCCCATGTTTTCATGGTAGCTGTGGCATTTTGAGGAGTCAAGAGGAAAGGTATGGGAAATTATAATAATATTTGCTAGTTATGTCACCTTTGACATAATCGTCTGAGGCCCGGATCTCAAAAAAGAGCTACTTCCGCGTGTTTATCATTCGGTTGAGGCTGCCCATGCTGTACCCTTCCAGGTCCAGAGTTACAAATTTGAAACCCAGGGTCTTGAAGTGCTCTACGAGGCGTAAGCGGACCTCTTCTTTCGTCAGCTCAGGTATGGTTTGAGGTTCCATCTCTATGCGCGCGGTGTCTCCGTGATGCCGCACCCTGACTTGACAACCGGGGACAAGCCCGCGGACAAACTCCTCCGCGGCATCGACCTGAGCCAGTTTCTCCGGGGTAATGGGATTGCCGTACGGGATGCGGGATGCCAGGCAGGCATAGGAATGCTTGTCCCAGGTGGGGAGTCCGAGCTTCTTCGATAGAAGACGGACTTCTTGCTTGGTAAGGCCTGCCTCGCTCAGAGGGCTCCGAATGCCCAGCTCTCTGGTAGCGCGGATGCCTGGGCGATAATCCTGGTGATCATCAGCATTTTCTCCATCGACCACAAAGGCGAATCCTTTTCTCTGAGCAAGCTTCACCAGTTCGCGGAATCGACTCTTTTTACAGATGTAACACCTGTCCGGCGGATTTCTCAGAAACTCCGGCACGTCCATTTCAGAGATTTCGACCACGAGATGCTCTGCTCCGAGGTCGCTAGCCAAGCTGATGGCCGCCTCCCGCTCATGTTGAGCCGTGGTCTCCGAAAGGGCGGTAACAGCCAGCACATGGTCTCCGAGCACGTCCTTGGCAACCTTGAGAACAAGGGTGCTGTCCACTCCACCGGAAAAGGCAACAACCACGCTGTTGAGGTCTCGCAGAATGCTCTGCAAATGCTCTAACTTGTGCGCAAGATCATCGGAATTTGCCGACACCAGGGTATCCTCGTAAAAACAGATCTTCTATGGTCGGCCGCGTTTGTCTCAGCGGCCATGAGCGCTATAGATCCACGCAGTGGGATTTGCGGTAGCCTGACGCCATGGTTTTTCGGGCACGGCATGCCGTGCCCTCTGGGCGTGCTCCGCAAAGTCCATTGCGCGTCGCTATAGTATACTCCGCCAATGACTTCTTGATCAAACGTACCGGGGAGTAGGGTTGTTAATCATGGTTGACCGAACGACCAAATGGGATATATTCTCGGAAAACTGAGCAAGACCCTTTCTTTTGATGTTCAGGAAAGTCTGGTTCCCGCTTCGCCATGAGATTCCGGCAAAACGGTGCGGATCTCAAGCACAACGACCCGGCACATGGGACGCAGCTGGGCATTGAAGCGAGTTGCTCGCAGGAGATTGTCGAGAGAGCGGATCATGAGGAGAATCGCAGCCACCTTACTTACCCTAATGTTCCTCGCGGTAACTGTTCTTATCGTGACACACCTCTCTGTCCGGCGGGAAACCGGCAAGGTCGCTCCGCCAAGCTCGGACAAGGTCGCGCGCCCGACGCTTGCAATCAAGGCAAGCATCGAAGGGAGTCCGTGGAAGAGCGACACAGCGACTTATCCTCTGAAAGGCCAAAAAGTTACGCTGAAAGTCGATCAAATTCCCGGCGCCACCACCCGTTGGTACCAGATCGCGCCGGATCTCTCCAAAATCTACAAAAACGCAAATCATCCTTGGGAAAGCGACCCGTACAAATGGATCGGGTTTGCCAAAATCGATTACACTCGAACAGAGCTGACAAAATTTCGCGGGCAATGGGAAATACAACCGTTTTCACCCGAGGCGAGCGACCGAACGTCGAATAAACTCACCAAATTATTCTCAATGCTGACCCGATCTAAGCCGGATTCCAGTCACTATCATGATGATGTCGGTAGCTTTTGGTTCCAGGTGGAAGTGGAGAAAGACGGGAGAGTGGAGCGATCACCGGGGATAGAGGACTGCGACAAAAAGGGAATGTCGCCGCAAGTTTTTCGCGTGTCCATCCGAGACGGAGAAGGGTACCTCGGATATCTGACCACCTTTTTCAATGTTCCTGGCCTATTTGGGTGCATTCCGCATCAAAGCAACAACTATATTGGGGTGGACTGCTGTGACGTGCTCGTGGCCGCGTACGGCGTTTGGGCCGACAGGAAGTTCAAAAAGGACTACGCGGTTTCAATGCTTGTCACTCGGTTGCCTTTGGTGGCGGAATGCGACATTTTGAACGGCAAGCCTGATCGGCGGCTTGAATGGGGCAAAGAGATACACCCCGGCCAATTCATCGCGGTCAGGTTCTCAGGCGCAAAACAATACCAGCACATCGGAGCCCTGCACAGCGATGCAGACAAAGATGCGGTATTGAGCGAACAGGACCTTGTCATCCACGCAGGCCCCCTGCCCCTCCGCTATTCCACTCTTAGCGAAGGGTGTTTTGACGGTCATGCGGTGGTTCTGGACCCGAAATTGTCCAGGCTGGCCTCCGAAGACCATCAACTTGTGCAATTTGCCCGCGACATCCTGTATATGTTTAAGTAATTACTCCATTCGGTCGATCTTGATCAGGCACCGCAATTTGATCCGGTCAGCTTCCGGGAGGTCGGTACCAATCGATAACTCGCCGCTCAAGGTGTTTCCCTTTTCAGGCCTTTTCACTTCCATTTCAATCTTCAAGCGCACTTCCGAAGCGGGCTCAATAACAAACGTTTCCGGCTCCAACCATGCTCTGCCAATAGCCCCCTGAAAGGTCGCCACCGACAGAGTCACTGCCTGCTGAGTTGTGTTCTTGGCCGTGACCGGGAAACTCACGCGATCCTGAAAACTCGGCAGCCGCAAGACCAGGCTTGTAGGTTCGATGGTGATTCTGTGAATGACATTCGCGAAGATCCGCACCTTGGATACCGGGTTCTTCGTATCGTTGGAGTGTATGAATACGGTTTGTGTCTTTCTCCCCGCGCTCAAGCCCGCGGAGTCGTATGATACCTCTATATCGGTCTTTCCCCCCGGAGGAACCTCCCTTCCAGCAGCAGCCGCCTTGGTGCAACCGCACGACGTGGCTACGTCATTTATAGCAAGTGGAGCGTCGCCCTTATTGATTACCGAGACCCGGGTCTGAACCACGCTGCCGACCTGCACATCCCCAAAATCGTGCTCATGGTTGTCCAAGGCAACCTCCGGCGCGGCCGAGGCTGAAGCAATTGCCTGAAGAAGGCAAAAAAGTAGGGCAATAACGATAATTGCACGCTGCACTGGGTTCCGCATCCTCATCTTTTTCCAGCCTGGGATCAGATCGGTTTCACCTATTGTTACAATAGCTTCTTTTGGGGAGGCACACAACATTTCTGGCCTCTACTTATACGGACCGTGTGGCTGCCGAGTTGCCATTTATCGCGCTGCAAAACGCGGTCTTATTATCGGTCTTTTTAATTTGACACATCGGCAATGTCAATATATTCTGCTTGAGAAATTGCGTCAACGGCCCTGCACTGTCCGCGTACAAGCCATGCCCCGCGCTTTGGTCTTCCGCGGGCTCCAACGGGGCCGATTGTGTACGAGGTGGTTCAAAACCCTTAAAGTGAAGGAGGTATTCGATTCATGGCTAAGAGGATGATTTCAGCGTTCCTGACCGCGGGCTTGATCGGTTTGTTGCTGCTCGGCAATGCCCTTGCTCAAAAGGCCGACTACCCGGAAAAAGTCAAGGAAATCATAGCGATCAACTTCGCCAGAGAGATGACGGACGGAGCCTATAAGGCCGTAACCGCGGCTGACTTGAAGCAGTGGGTGGACGCGAAAAAGGACATACTCATAGTTGACACCATGCCCTTCGGCGCAAGTTACAAAAAGCGTCACATCCCAGCCGCGGTTCAAATAGAGTTTCCCATCCCGGAAATGAAGGAAATGGACGACGCGAAAAAGGCGGAGTTCGCAAAGCTCCTGGGGCCGAATAAAGATCACCTACTAG
Organism: Desulfomonile tiedjei; assembly: GCA_016212925.1. Classification (NCBI taxonomy): domain Bacteria; kingdom Pseudomonadati; phylum Thermodesulfobacteriota; class Desulfomonilia; order Desulfomonilales; family Desulfomonilaceae; genus Desulfomonile; species Desulfomonile tiedjei. Next base: position 134,338 of record JACRDF010000041.1, on the reverse strand, counting down.
TCTTCTATTGCGGTTTTACGGAATGCACTCGCAGTCATAACGCAGCCATGTGGGCCATGAAGTTGGGTTACACCAATGTGTACCGATTCCCCGGCGGCATCGAGGGCTGGGCCCAAGCCGGTTATCCGGTGGAAGCAGCCAAATAGAGGCCCCCATGTTCCATGATTCATTGAAGCCGCGACCGGGGGATCTTGCCAAGGAAATCGGCAGTCGGGCCGAAAATCTCTATCTCACAGGGCAATTGCTGTGCTCTGAGGCGGTTCTTACCGTGTTGAATCGGGGGCTTGGCGGAGGAATGCCGGACGAAATGGCCATCCGCCTGGCCTCTGCTCTTCCCATCGGTCTGGGTGACAGCGGCTGCACTTGCGGAGCACTGAGCGGTGCGGTTCTGGCACTGGGCCTATTTCTGGGACGGGACCGGCCCGCGGCACGAGACAAAAAGGAGGCTCTTCCTTCGGCTAACCTCCTCCATGATCGCTTCAGAGAGCGTTTTGGTTCCGCGTGCTGTCGCGTCTTGAGCCGTAAGGTCAAACACAATCCGAAGGAGCACTTCAAACAATGCGCGGTCATTACCGGTTGGACCGCGGAGTTAGCGGCTCTCGTCATCCTGCAAAAGCGTCTTGAACTGGCGGACGCCGCAGATTTCCGCTATTGCCGAGCCAGAGACTCCTGGCTGGGGTCGAAGCTCAAAAAGCTTGTCAACGTCGCGTGTCGGTAAGTGATGGGATGTGTACTACTTTTTTGCAGGAAGGCTCATTACAATTTCACCAAACAAATCGCCGAGGTCGCCCAGTAGGGGCACGGCATGGAGGCAGTCCCCAAACTGACTATTTCATTGCATGGTCGGTAGGGGCGGGGTTTATCCCCGCCCGCTATACCGGGCCTCACAAGACGGTCGGGGATAAACCCCGCCCCTACAGGCCATCGTGCCACCTTTGGAGGCGGTAGGGTACTTTTGAGACAGCCTTCTCGAAGCGCGCCGTACCCGGAAATCCGTGCGTTTCAGGGTTTTGAGACACTTTTTGGCAACGTCCGGCCTACCCGACGTGTAACAGGTTTCCGCTTTATCCATTAGGTTTGAGACAGTTTCTTGAGCCTCAGCTCTTGCGAGCCCTCGCCAGCAGGACCACCATGAATCCTACACCGACAATTACCGCGAGCCACAGAGTGCAAAGCCTGATAAGGATTACAGCGGGAACACCTTCGGTGTACGAGATACCCATAAAAGACATCAGCCCCATCATTCCGGCCTCGGTACCGCCAATTCCGCCGGGGAGCATGGACAGAGCGCCGACAATGGTCGAAAAACAGTATACGAAGTTGCTTTGCAGGAAAGTCGAAGGGAGATGCAGAGCATCCATTATCAGATAAAGGGACAATGATTCCATTCCCCATGCCACTGTGGAAACCAGCAGCCCGGTAAGGAAAATTCGAGGCGTCATCAGATCGCGGCCTGCCAACAGAACACCCAGCATTCTGTCGCAAATCCAGGACAAAAAATAGATCCGGGCCAGTTTCTCCAGCACCGGGCGATACACTCTTTCCAGGCACAGACAAAACCCGCCGACAATGACGGCCGCGGCGCAAATAAGAAAGAGCCTTTCCCAGCCCTTGAAAAGCAAGAGCGACAACGCACCCAACAGCAACACACCCCACAGGTCCATGAGGCGTTCCACGACAAGAATACCCACAACCTTGGTAACCGACACTCCGTAATCCCGCTTGAGGAACACGCCTTTTACGGCCTCTCCGACCTTTCCCGGGGTCCCGGTGAGGGCAAATCCGGCCAGAAAAGCCTGAAGAGAATATGCGAACGGCACCGATTCGCCGGATCGACGCAGATAGTAATGGAATCGCCAACCCCTCAAGACCCAACCAACAAACACCAAGCCGATTACCTGCCCAAGCACCGTTGCGGGGAAACGCAGGAGAGATCCCGTTATGGTGCTGTAGTCGGAACCCAGCGTGGCCGCGCCATAAAGCACCACGCCTGCTACGGCAAAGATCAGAACCGACCGGACCACTCGGCTATACGAGGCAGCGTCTTGGTCAACCGCGCATTCTTCGGGAATCTCGCTCGAATTCTTTAGGTTCTGTACCTGGTCCTTTTGGTCCATCAGGTGGGCTTCTATCCGCGAATCAAGGCTGGCCTTGGCGGCGGGGTGGGTAATAAACGCACTTGCCGCTGAAGGCGTTCCACGCGGCGTCGAGGTGTTGTTTCAGGCCTTGTGCGTAGAGAGCCATCTGGCGGTATTGCGGATCGCTGGGGTTCATAGTGGTAACCTGCTGGTAGACTTGCGCGTACCTCTGCCAGAGGGCCCGCCAGTTCTTTTCCAGTTCCAGGCATTCTCCGAACTCGGGATTGCTAAGGTCCGGCCGGAAGGCATACTCCATCGGTTGTTGCTGTTGAGCCGCGGGAGGCGTCGGCTGCGCGACCGCGCCACCAGGGCCCATGGGGGTCTGCACAGGATAAGGGGCCTGAGGCGGATACGGGGACTGGCTCCAAACAGTTACCGGTAGGATTATCAGGAAGACGGCCAGAACAATTGCCTCTACGGTTTTCGAGGTTTCGATGGTCATAGGCGCCTCACAAAGAAACCTGTGCAGAACGATTGGTTCCGCGCCAGGTCGGTTCGGAAATAATGCTCCGGGAAACGCACATCCGGAGCGGCCGTGCCCGCTCAAGCGGCGTCCATATTAGTTCAAGACGATTTCCGCGTCAACCCTGCCGAGGCCCCGCCGGGGAGAGATCATTCACCGCAGAGAACCCGGAGACGAAATCAGACGATGTGCTCCGTGGTCTCACCGTTCTCTTCGACGTAATTCGTCGCGCCAGGGCTGCCTTGAGTTCGCGGTTCTGTCGCTATCTCAAAAGGGGCCATTGACAACGGCCCGTTCGTAAACAAATTCCATAACAAGAGAGCCGAGGATTCGGAAAATACGATGGAATCTAATATCCGCAATTATTGTGAGGCGTTGAGAATTGGCCGGAAGCCACGATAGGAAGGAGTGAAGCCCATGAGTTCGGACAACACTATCGTTGAGAAATTGGATGCTCTGTACGATATGGGGCGTGATTTTGTCGAGAGGGCACAAACTCACGGGTTCGCCGTGGAATACGAGTTTGACCAGTGCAGTTTCGACAAATGGCGGCGCAAGGTTAATGACCTGCTCTACACTTTGGGAGGTTGCGAGGACTTGTACTACCAGCGATTCTCCAAAGAAGTGATCAACCCCCGAATCAGGGAGCTTGAAGAAGGACTTCGGATACTCTCGGCAGTGCGGGACGAAGTTGCGGCCCGTCATGCCAAGGTGCACATCGAGGGCGAAGAACCAGGCAGGCTAAGCGTGAGCTTTCATTAGTCTGCGGGCCGAATGCCCCGTAATCCGGAACAGCGGCATTGGCTTCTCGATCGGAAAGCCGGGCGGTCTGATCTACGGTAACCGTTCACCGGGACGGTTTTAAGGCCTTAGAATCACGATGGGGGAGGCTTGGAGGGGGAGATGGTCTCCCCCTCCATCCCCACCGGGCGCAGAGCCGCCTCAAGCCCGGTGAACGATTACGATCTACGGTTGTGGCGTCGGCGCAACCTGACGAGTATCTCAATTTTTCCGGCGATGAGACCTCAGACTGCCGTTGACTTCGCCATCCGACTGTTGCAGCGGCCCATTCCGATGGTGACCGCGCGGACGGAGCAGAGCAATGTCATTGGACAAGGACCTCATCGAGACAATACGAACGTTGGAAGAGACGGGACAGCAGTTCATCGACCAGATGACGGCCCACGGTTCGGGTGAGACGCCGATCGACTCCCACGACTTTCACCGATGGAGAGTGGAGACGTGCAAACGGCTCTATTTGTCGCTTGGACCTAGCAATTACTATTACGAGTGCTTTTGGAAAAGCGTCACAAGACCCAGCTTAGATCACGTTCAAGAGGGATTGCGCCTTCTGGCGACGGTAAAGAGCGAACTTCAAGCTATCTTGCCTCCCGCGCCGCCCGTGGCCGCAAGTGACCGGGAGACGGCCGGAGAAGTCGTGCTGCCCGAATTCTAAAGGCATAAGGAGCGGGATGGGAGCCTCTTGGTGGTAATTGAAAAAAAAAGCCAACAAAGTATCCGGCTTACGGACTTGGTTTCCGTGACCCTGCCTCGGTTTCCGGCACTCGTAGCACCACATAATACAGCAACGCAATCAACGAGAGCACCAAAACCCCCGACCACAGCACATCCGTAGGGAAATGCCCCCCTTGAATCATTCTGGCTATTCCCATTACGATTCCGTAGATTATGCCTCCCACCAGAGCGCAAACGGAAACTGCCGGATGGAGCGGGTAAAACGCGGCAACGGAAGACAACGAAATCGCCATGGCGCAATGCCCGCAGGTGAAGGATTTGCCCTCCCCCGGACCTCCCGGCTTCCAGACCTGCCGGAACTCCTTGTTGCCACCAAAGGCAGTAATTTCCGCGGGCCGGGGCCTCCCCCAGTATTCTTTCAAGATACCATTTACAAGCAGCCCGGGCCCGAGCGCAATGGTCAAAATCACCACAAGGCAGGGCTTGGCATATTGTCTTGGGGCTCTGCCGATTAATGCCCCAATGTAGAGGACCATAGCGCCAACGAGAAGTGCCACTCCCGGGTATTCACCATAATCGTACAAGGCATTCCAGGGGAATTCCCGCGCGTAAGCCCAGCCGTCGTTAGCCCCGCCGGGAACGTAGTATCTTGCGGTCCACGCTAGGTCCCATCCCATTGCGTCAATCACGGCCGTACCGACCAGCCCGAAGCCGAACATCGCTGCGATGATGAATATGCCTCGCAGGGCCGATCTTTGTGGGGGCATGGAAGCTCCGATGGTGATGGGTTCACCCGATGGGTGCGGAGCATCATGACACGAGCGGACCCACCGATCAATAGGAGAAAACCGGCCGAATCTCTGTTCAGTTGCGCGGGGACGCGCGGAGGTTTCGGAACGCATCTGCAGGGGCCGCGGAGACGCAAAAATGTAGGGGCACGGCATGCCGTGCCCTATTCTCAGAGATCTGCGATCTTTGCCGTGAGATTGCAGAAAACTATTTCACCGCAGAGAGCGCAGAGCGCGCAGAGAAGAGGTACGGCGCGCACGGCCGTGCGCGCCGTACACTCCGCGATCTCCGCGGCCTCTGCGGTGGAGATCCCTTGTTCGTATGGGTTAAGCGTCCCCGTATAAATGAACGGGTACACTACGCGGTAATGATTCAGTTACGTGCGGGAGCGTCTGCCATGCCCCGAAGGGGCAGCCCGACAGTAGCCACGGGCGTAAGCCCGTGGAGAATGGTCCACACAATCATTTGAATCACCGACCCTGGAAGGGTCGACCATGAACGTGAGTTGGACTTCGGGATTGGTCGACCCCTCCAGGGTCGGTGATTCAGGGCTGTGGCAATGCTTCCGGTCCACGGGTTACACCCGTGGCTACCATTGGTACGCCCCTTCAGGGCTAAGAATCCCTGCTACCCCCGCAAGACTGAATGGTTGAGAGTTGCGACCTTTGGCCCTTGACAGCATCTTTTATTCTGTGCTTTATAATAACGCTTAACCGGATCGGCCCCTGATGGACCTTTGCGTTAATTGAGAGTCATTGGGTCGATATGCGAGGGCCGTTAACTCAGACGGTAGAGTATCTGCCTTTTAAGCAGAGAGTCGCTGGTTCGAGTCCAGCACGGCCCACCAGTTTCATGAGACCACCCGAGGGTTCATACCTCTTTCTATGAGAGGGGTGGAGGCCCAGTGGAGCGGCGTCCCCATCGTCTAGCCTGGCCTAGGACACCGGCCTTTCACGCCGGCGACAGGGGTTCGAATCCCCTTGGGGACGCCAAACTAATACATTGACAGATCAAGGAAGCTCGGGATCGCGAGCCTCCTCATCCTGATCCATCCTCTCTTCCTCTTTGACGAACAGCTTCGACGACGCGCTGGCTTGCCGGCCTTTCCTGGATCGACGAGGCAGAAAATGAAATACCGCATTCTAATCGAACAGGACGAAGACGGAGTCTTCGTGGCAGAAGTGCCGTCACTGCCGGGGTGTGTTTCTCAGGGTCGCACTCGCCAGGAGGCTATCGAAAACGCCAAAGAGGCCATAGCCGCTTGTCTTGAGAGTCTTGCCGCACACGACGAGCCCATTCCACCTCCTATTGCGGAAGAGCTTGTCGAGGTGAAGTTCCGGGTACACCATACGTAATTAGTGACCTGGAAGGTCGGCAGACGTTTTCCGTGTCACATGGGACAAGTTGCACGAGTGGTCGTGCCAGGCTATCCGCATCATATTACTCAAAGAGGGAATCGCAGGTAGCAGACTTTCTTCTACCGGGAAGACTATCGAGCGTACATCGATCTGATGTCTGAGTGGTGCTCAAGACATGGGGTAGACATCTGGGCGTACTGTCTGATGGCTAATCACCTGCATCTGATTGCCGTTCCAGAGTCTGGGCAGGGATTGGCCCAAGCCATTGGGGAGGCTCATCGCCGTACACTCGGAGCGTGAACTTTCGCGAAGGTGGCGGGGTCATCTGTGGGAAGGGCGCTTGCATCCTGCACAAGCCGATATCGAGGTTGCTCGACTGAACTTATACCCCCATGTACTTCTTCATCACCTCAGGGCTTGCTTTCAACTCATCGACCGCACCCGTCCATTTGATCTGTCCCTTTTCCATAACATAGGCCCTGTGTGACACTCGAAGTGCGGATGTGAGGTTTTGCTCGCACACCAATATCGTTATCCCTTCTTGTTTATTGAGCTGCACAATCTGCTGCTCGATGACCTCCACAATAATCGGCGCCAATCCTTCAGACGGCTCGTCCAAAAGCAGCATGTCCGGGTTTGTCATCATAGTGCGGGCAATGGTAAGCATTTGTTGCTCACCACCCGATAGAGTCCCCGCCGACTGTTTCTGCCGGTTATGCAAGATCGGGAAAATGTTGTAAGCTTTTTCCAGGCTCCATTTCGTTTGGAGTTTGCTGTTCTTAAAAGGCAGTAAGAGGTTTTCTTTGACTGTCAAATTGGGAAATATAATCCTGTTTTCAGGTACGTACCCGATGCCCTTCCTCGATATTACGAAAGGGGCCTTACCAGTGATGTTCTCGCCTTGAAATACGACTTTCCCCGACGCGGGGTTCACCAAGCCCATGATACTCTTCAATGTCGTTGTCTTCCCCGCACCATTCCTGCCGAGCAAACAGACGATCTCTCCCTTGTTTAATTCCAGTCCCACATCAAATAAGATATGACTCAGCGAATAGAAGGAATTGAGTTTCTCCACTGTAAGTATCATCTATTGAAACTCCTCAGTCGTCCATATGATTGCGCGATCTCTTGCGTATCGTTATGTCTCGGCTACCATTCAGTTATCAGCGGCGAAGACTGTCATTGCGAGCGCAGCGAAGCAATCTCAGCGCTCAGAGGCAGAGATTGCTTCGTCGTTTCACTCCTCGCAATGACACAGAATGGCAAATTCCCCCGCACAACCGAATGATTACATGTCTCGTCCTTGAATGCCTTTCATCCCCCGAGATACACTCTCTGCACTTCTTCGTCTTTCCGGATGTCTTCGGGAGTGCCTTCAGCGATTAAAAGGCCGTTATTCAACACTCGTATCTTTTCCGACATTGTAAACACAGCATGAAGATCATGCTCAACAAACAGCAGGGTAAACCCGTGCCGCTTGGCCAGATCGAGGACCAGTGCAACTGTGCCTTCGGTTTCTGCGGGACTCATGCCCGCGGTTGGCTCGTCCAGCAACAACAACGTGGGCCGGCTTGCCAAGGCAAGTCCCACATCGAGACGTCTTTGATCGCCATACGAAAGCATACCCGCAATTTCGTCTCTTTTTTCGCTGAGACCGACGCTCTCAATAATTTCATCTGCTTCTCCAACAAAGAGGTTGGTGGTGCGGCCAAACATGTCCCTCGTCTTTTTCTTCCATGAAAAGACGGCAATCTGTATGTTTTCGAAGACACTGAGGCGAGGGAAAATATTCGTTATTTGAAACGATCTTCCTACTCCTCGGTGACAAATCTTGTGTGAACTCATTCCTGTGATATCAGTGTCATCCAAATAGACTTTGCCTGAATCGGGTTTCAAATGGCCGCTAATGATGTTAAATAGGGTGGTTTTGCCTGCCCCATTCGGTCCGATGATGCAGCCGAGTTCTCCTCTATTTACCGTGAATGAGACGTCATTGACGGCCCGATAACCATTGAACGACTTCTTGATGTTCTCTATTCTTAACATTGCTATCCTATCGGTCGGTTTCGCATTTCGATGAAAACCGGTTCTCTATGAAGGCGGCGATACCGCCTTTGAAGAAAAGAACAAGTCCAATGAGTACCGTTCCCAAGACTAGAGGCCAAAACTCCGTATATTGAGTGATCAACTTGTTCAAGAGCACAAAGACGATCCCGCCCAATAACGGCCCGAAGAAATTATAAACTCCACCGAGCAAGCAAACGACCAGCAACTCACCTGACGTGGCCCAATGTGAATAAATTGGGAATACGCTTTTGTTGAAGCAGGCAAACAGGGCTCCAGCAACTCCCAGGAAGACGCCGGAAACCACGAATGCCACCAAACGGTACCGGCGGACATCTATTCCTATGAATCCCGCCCTATCCGGGTTTTCTCTTATTGCAGTCAAGGCTTTCCCAAATGGCGACGTCACTATGAGCCAAATCAAGATGAAACAAAGGGCCATCACAATTAGCGCAAAATAATAGTAGGCCACTACATCAGACAATAGGCTTGGCACCGGAATATTAACGATTCCGTCGTCCCCTTTCGTAAAACTATACCATCCGAAAAGTATGACGTAGATAATTTGTCCAAAGGCGAGAGTCAACAAGGAAAAGTAAGCATGGGTAAGCTTAACACAGAACCAACCAGCGAAGGCAGCAATAATAGCCGCAACAATGGGAGCCGCCAAAAAGGCCAGAAAGAACGGAATGCCCGTATTGGTCAGTAATAGCGCCGTGGTGTATGCGCCAACCGCATAGTACGCCGCAGCGCCAAAGGACACCATTCCCGCGTAACCGAACATAATATTAAGGGCAGTCGCGGCCAACCCCAGAATCAACATTTCGATTACAACGTTGAGCCAACCTTCTCCGATAAACAGAGGCAATAGAGCAAAACCAACGAATGCTCCTAAGATGGCGATTCGGCTTATTTTATCTGACGGCTTGGTTATCATTCCGGCTTTCCCATCAGTCCCCAGGGACGAATTACTAGGACAACGATCATGAGCATAAACGCAAAGGCGATGGCCAGCCTCGGCGCAAGGAGTATCCCATAGGCATTAAGAATGCCAAACAGCAACGCCCCCACAAACGCTCCCGACAGGCTTCCAAGACCGCCTACAACCACGACGATAAAGCACTCTATTAATATGTCGATATCCATGCCCGGCCTGACTGCCTGTATCGGGGCAATCAACGTTCCTCCTACTCCGGCCAGCCAGCATCCCAACATAAAGACCAAAGTGTAGGTCATGGGAACGTTTATTCCGAGGGCATTGACCATGTTTCTCTCATAGGTCATCGCTCTTATGGTTCTGCCCAGGCCGGTGAAATTCATCAAGAGCGACAAAGCCAAATAAATGACTATCCCGCAACCGATAAGGAACAGGTTGTAGGCAGGAAACATGCTCCCCATAATTTCTACCCCGCCGCTCAGTTCCGCAGGCCCTTGCACCATGTTGAACTCGACTCCCCACAAAATCTTGACCAGGTCACCAATTACCAAGATTAAACCGAAGGTTAGAAGAAACTGGTCAACGTGCTCTCGTTGATATATACGCCTTATCAAGACTACTTCCAGTAAGCCGCCAACCAGGGCGGCGCCTATTGGGGCCAGCAGTAGCGCCCACCAAAATGAGTAGCCACTATTTGGCATAAGGGAGGCTACCCAGAAACTCAGGTAGGCACCTATCATGTAGAGAGACCCATGGGCCAGGTTCAGGACGCGCAGGGCGCCGAAAATCAACGAAAGACCAACGGCAATCAGGAAGATGACCATCCCTACACTGATACCGCTTAGTGTTTGTACGAGGATAAATTTTGTTTCCATAGATCCCGATCACCTGGTCTTACATGTTTTTGCCGACGATGCGTTCCCGTGCCCGGTCGCACCGTTTGCTCCTTGAAGCAACCCCTAGGGCCGGCAGTTAATCTTGTTGATAATTGCCTTTCCATCAGCACTTTGGTCCGGACTTGGAGTGGGGCGTGCGCTCCCAGTGCGCATAAACAGTCGCCAAAAAGCGCATCGGCAACCTCACCAAATTCCAACCCCGGCCGTGAACACTCCCTTCGCGTCAACCAACAACAGAGTCTTGTTCCCTATCACTTCTTTTGAGAACGCGCGTTCTCAACCGCTTCGCACTTGCTATATGTGGCTTCAATATCCTCGACCTTCTCGAGCTTTGTCCCGTGCGGGAAAGGAAAGCCTTCGCTCCAACCGGTAACCGCGGACCAAGAGGGCCACATAGCCTGGTTGTCACATGCTCGCATTTTTATCGGGCCGACAGGCGTGTCAAAGACCCTGCCTGTCCAGTAATCCACGTTCTTCTCCGTATCCGTGCCGCCCGCAGCTTCGATCGACTCTTTCAAGGCGTAAATCATGCAATAGGCGGTAATGCCGGTGAACTGGGGGACGTAACCGGTTATTTCTTGAAACTTCTTTGAAAAGTTTTGGCTCCTGGGATCGTCAATGGCCCAGTACGGGTACCTGCAACCAGTCATTGAGCCGATTGGAGCCGGTTGGCCTTTCTTCACCTTTGACCAGTTCTCTTGAGACCCCGCAAGCAATTCCACCACGTGCATTTTGTCGTAAAAGCCATAAGGGTAGGCCTGTTTTACAAACGCATGCTCTTCTCCTCCAACCAGGGCGATGAGGACCAAATCCGCACCAGAGGCCATAATCGTCGAAATATAAGGGGTGAAATCCGTTGTGCCCGTCTTGGGCCACAGCTCACCCACGATTTGCGCATCGGGTACTTCCTTCTTATAAAACTCTAGAAAGTCCTTTTGGGCCCTGTGCCCCCACTCATAGTCCGGGCAAAGTGTAAATATTTTTTTGCCGCCCCACGTTTTCGCCGCTCTCATGGCAGGGACCGCCGCAATGGTCGTCGAGTTGGAGCCAAAGCGGAAAACATAGCGATGCCCCTGTTCCTCCGTTATCGCGGCCGATTGACAGAGGGTAGAGATAAACATGACCTTTTTTTCCTTGGCATAGGAGGAAACCGCTAACGCGACTGAGCTGCTCAACGTCCCCGTAAGGAAATGCACGTGCTGATTGAGGATGAGGTCCTTGGCTTCCTTGAGGCCGATGTCCGGTTTGAATTGATCGTCTCTTTCTATCCATTTTAGCTTCCGCCCCAGGACGCCGCCGGCTGCATTGATCTCATCTACTGCGAGCCGCGCTCCGGCTCCGGCCCCCTTGCCGTAAAAGGCCCCGTGCCCACTGTACGTGTTCACGTGGCCGATCAGGATCGGGGATGTATCCGCGCACAGCCCGATGCCGGACAAACACAGCGTTGCCAACAGACATGTTGTGATCCCCAAGAATTTGCGCATGCTTCCCTCCTGTTATCCTTCTCTGCATATCGGCCGGCGGGCAGCTCAACGGCCCTAACCGGCGCCAGTCGTCTTGATGCTCATCATTTTTGTTGGGACCGTGCCTTTGCAACCTCCTCGCAAGTACTATATGTGGCTTCAACAGGCTCAGCCTTCTCCAACTTCTGGCCATGCGGAAAAGACAAGCCATCGCCCCAACCGATAACGCCGGACCAACTGGGCCACATGGCCTGGTTGTCGCATGCTCGCATCTTTATGGGTCCGATAGGCGTCTCAAAGACCCTGCCGGTCCAGTAATCCACGTTCTTCTCCGTATCAGTGCCGCCTACAGCTTCGATGGACGCTTTCAGGGCATAAATCGTGGAATAAGCCATAATGCCCGCGCTTTGGGGGACTTGCCCCGTTATTTCCTGATACTTCTTTGCAAAATGTTGGCTCCTGGGATTGTCAATGGCCCAGTACGGGTACCGGCTACCACAAACAGCGCCGACTGGAGCCGGCTGGCCTTCCTTCACCTTTGTCCAGTTCTCGTGGGACCCCGCTAGCAATTCCACCACGCGCATCTTGTCGTAAAAGCCATAAGGGTATGCCTGCTTTACAAACGCATGTTCCTCGCCGCCATAAAGGGCGACGATGACCAGATCCGCGCCGGAGGCCATAATTGTAGTAATGTAGGGCGTGAAATCCGTTGTGCCCTGCTTGGGCCACAGCTCGCCTATGAGTTGTGCATCGGGGACTTCCTTTTTGTAGAAATGCATAAAATCTTTTAAGGCCCTGTGACCGAATTCGTAATCCGGGCAAAGAGCAAACAGCTTCTTGGCGCCCCACATTTTAGCGGCCCTTACGGCAGGGACCCCGGCAAGAGGCGTTGAGTTGTTAGAGAAGCGGAAGATGTACCGGTGCCCAAGCTCCTCCGTTGAGGAAGCCGATTGAGCGGGATTAAGAATGAACATGACCTTCTTTTCCTTGCAATAGGATGAAATCGCCAAGGAAACCGCACTGCTTATGGTTCCAGTCAAGAAATGCACTTTCTGATTGAGAATGAGATCTTTGGCTTCCTTAAGCCCGACGTCCGGTTTAAGTTGGTCGTCTCTTTCTATGTATTTTAGCTGCCGGCCAAGGACGCCTCCGGCCGCATTGATCTCATCGACGGCAAGCTTCCCTCCTGTTCCTGCCCCCTTGCCATAGAACGCTGCATGCCCACTGTAAGTGTTCACGTGGCCGATCACGATGGGAGATTTGTCCGCGCACAGACCGATGCCGGACAAAGACAACGTCGCCAAGAGACATGTTGCGATCCCCAAGAATTTCACCATGCTTCCCTCCTTTTTCGCCTTTCTCCATTTGGCTGCGTTACACCTTTACGGACGCATCGGCATTAAGAGCGACAGACAGGTGTTGCGTCTACAGAGTGTTGGCCTTCCTATTTCAAGCTCAAAGGCCAAGTTCCGAATCGCTCAATAGAATGTGATCCAGTCTGAAACCGGTTCCAGTATCCCTTTGGCCGGATTCGATTTCAAAACTCGAGCCACGGGAAACCTGTTGCTCCTGATAGTCAACGGTGGTGTCAGCCCCTTCGTGTCAAAGTCTTTCAGAGACTGTAAGGCCTTTGTCACGCCTTGGGCGTTCAATTCCCCGGCAGCATCCGCCCTCCTAAGACATTCGACAAAGATCTTTCCCGAGGTGAATGTCACGAAATATGCCAAGGGTCGGAATTTGACATCAGGATAGCGCTTAGCAGTGTGGGCCTTGATCGTGGCGATCATCGGCACATCGTCCATCCACCAGTAAGCGTACGGACTTACTGTCAGGTATTCCGGCCCGTCAGGACCCAGCGCTTCAACAGCACGTTTATCCGCGGCCCAGATTGTAGTCACAAATTGGCTTTTTAGTCCGAGATCATGACATTGTTTGATCAGTGCGGCATTCGGGGGGCCGGGCCAACCGTGCATAAGCACAAAATCCGGATTCTTGGCCTTGAGTTCCTCAATTTGAGCGGTGTGATCTCCACCTTTGATGTCGCCTGCCACTTCACCGACCAGATCCAGTTTCAGCCTACTGCAAACCACACGACCATAGGCTAAAGGGTCCTCGCCGAATGGACCCTTAGAGTAAAAGAAAGCTACCTTCGCGTTCTTCTTTGATCGGGCGATGTACTTGAGAGCGACAGCGAACTGGTCCCCGTAAGTGGGTCCGGGCATAAACATTGAGGGAATACCGCTGACTGCCAGCTTGGCTGAAAAAGCGCCCGAGGCGTAGAGGACTTGGTAGCGATCTTTGACCAAAGGCGCAGTCGCTAGTGCCACCGGAGAGCCTAATGCAAAGAAACAAAGTGGCTTATATTTGGCCATAATGTCTTCGAAAACCTTCACTCCAACGTCGGCCTTGTATTGATCGTCTTGCATAACGTGTCCGAGTTTCTTGCCATTAATTCCTCCTTCCTCATTGGCTATGTCGAGACAATCCCTGATGCCGGCTTCGAGGTCCTCGGTCCTCTCCGCGATGCTTGGAGGTCCGGTGGGGGACAGACTCAGCCCCACCATGATCTGTTCCTGAGCCTCACATCTCCACATGATTGCGAAGGTGAAACACAAAGCCAAGAACAGAACCACCGTCGTCTTGATTTGTCCTTTCGTAGCCGCCTCCCTGAGCAGGGCGGGTTCTACCTCTTTCTTGGTGAAAATGGTCATGCCAATGCCTTCCGTTGGATGCCGATTCGTTCTGCAAAAGCAGATTGAATGGAGACGTAAGTAACGAACAGCCCGGAAACCACATCGACACTACCCAGGTTTTCCGCGGCTTGCTCCGCTGACTCATTCCGTCGAGAAATAGTCTGCCCCTACTCAAGGGCGTCCTATTGCTCGACGCCCATGGATTTCCTTAGATGTTCCCGGAGGATCTCCACCAGTTTGGCGGAGTGTGGAGATTTCTTGGCTTCCCTATTCCACAGGGGTCTCATAGCTCCCCGGAACTTGACAAGCTGGAACTCCGGGATCACGGAGACTGTCACGCCGAGGCTTTCGGCCTTTCTCAAAGCGTCTTCGTCACGTGCATCAGAGAGCGCGAAGCTTTGTTCCATGGTGTTCATGGCAGCCTTTCGCACAGCTTGCTGCTGGTCGGGCGGGAGAGATTTCAAGATCTTGGTGTTAACGATGATGTCAAGGACTCCCGGTGTGTGCAAAGCCGGCCTTACGAGGTAGCTCACCACCTCGGATAATTTGTAGCCTTCCACTGCGTACCAGGGGAAGTCGGTGCCATCCAATCTTCCGCTCTTCAAAGCCTCGTACTGGTCCGGGGCCGGCAAATCGACTGCCGAGGCCCCCAAGGCCTCCGCTTCCTCCGATAGAATTCCTCCTGCGCTCCTTATCTTCTTACCCTTGAGGTCGCCGATCTTTGCCACGGGAAACTTTGTGAGGAAGCCCATATTCATTGCCGATAGAGCGCCGAGGTAGGTGACCCCGTGTGTGGCCGCTGCTTCGGCCATGACGTTCATGTAACCCTTATTGATCAGCACGTCCTTCGCGTCGTTCGCGTTCGCCCAATTGAACGGCAGCCATTGGCAGTTAACCTCGGGCATCTTGCCGGCAAAGTAGACAAGCGAGCCCGAGTAGCCATCCAACTCGCCTTGACAAACAGCGTCGAAGACTTCACCGATCTTGACATCCTTGCCGGGCCAGGAAACCTTGACCTGCACTTGATTGGTGGTGAGCCTTGCCACCTCATTGGCAAAGAAGAGAGTGCTTTGGCCGGTGTAGCTCTTTTCCGGGTACGCGCAGTAGAAACGCAAAGTGGTCTGGCCGAACGCCGGAGCCAGCGGGAAAAGACCAAATGCAAGGAACGCCATCACCGCTACCACAGCCTTCTTGAACATCTGTACTCCTTTCTCCGATTGGGCTGCCTGAATCTATAGGAATTGCCGAAAATAATGTCCGTTGTGATCCGACGGCTCCCTTACCATTGCTGCTTTGCTCACCCGTCGTTCCCGCGAAAGCGGGAACCCAGGGAATCCCGCGAGACGCGGGACTGGATTCCTGCCTCCGCAGGAATGACGGAATGTAGACCTTCCGAATCGGACAGAAATTTAGGCAACTGCTATAAACCTTACTGTCGCTCAACGGCCACTGGAGGGCCGCAGAAATAGCACTCTGGAGGGTTTTTCCTACGCCGGTATTTCACTGGTCCGCTGGTAAACACTGTCGTTCCGTCATTTACGACTCTTTTGCACAGCTTCAGGACAGGTGGAGGACATGTTGCCGGCAAGCTCTGACAGCCTCACTCTAGAAGCGGGCTAACGGGCACACTTATCCCGGCAACACAACTGGAGCATCATTTCATAGGGGCATTATCCTTTTTCGTTCCCAAAGATGGCTACCGCACTCATCTGAGGGGGTCCACCGAAAGTGTTGGACAGACCCAGCCTGGGATTTCGAATCTGTCGCTCGGGCAAATCCGCCTTGCCTTGCAACTGCTTGTAAATCTCGTAGGTCATGCGCAGTCCACTGGCTCCAACCGGATGCCCGAAACACTTGAGTCCCCCATCGACGTTCACAGGCAATCCACCCTGCCGGGTGAAAAAGCCCGAATCTACATCTTCCTTTGCTTTCCCTCTGGGGCTGAAGCCGAAATCTTCATAAATCAACAACTCGGTGATGGAAAAGCAGTCATGGACCTCAGCCAGACTTAATTCCTCCCTGGGATTCTTGATCCCGGCCATCTCATAGGCCCTGCGGGATGAGTTGACCAGAGCATCAAAACTGGTCCAGCTGAATCCAGGTCTGAAATGAGGCATCATGGCATCGGTGGAGATGCCGAATCCTTTTAGGAAAATGGGATCGCCCCGAAAGCTCTTGGCGTTTTCGGCCGTGGTGATAATGGCACAGGCCGCTCCGTCGCTGTTTCCGCAGCAATCAAAAAGCCCCAGGGGCCAGGAGACGATAGGTGCCTTCAAAGCGGTATCGACGGTAATCTTGTTTCTGAAGTGGGCCTTGGGACAGAGGCTGCCGTTGTCGTGATTCTTGACCTCGATTTTGGCCAGAGTCATTTTGCCCTCTTCTGCGGAAAGACCATAGGTCTCGAAATACCGTGTAGCGATCAGAGCGAAAGAGCCTGGGGCAGTCCTTCGAGCCTCATAGACCGGATGCATTCCCCTGCCTGCACCTAGGCCTGCAAAGCCGGTATCCTTCAGTTTCTCCACCCCGAGCGCCAGGACCACATCGTAAGCCCCACTTGCCACGGCCATGCATGCTTCCAGGAGGGCGATGTGCCCGGATGTGCACCAGTTTTCGTTCCGAATGATCGGGATGTTCCCAAGCTTCAAGCCGTCGGCGGCAACCGTCCCTGAAATTCCGTTCACCGGGGACATGAGCGTGGAGAACCAGCATGCCTCGATATCCTTGGCTTCGATACCGGCATCTTCATAGGCTTCATACGCCGCTTCAATGGCCAAATCCACGGGTCCTTTGTCCCACCGCTCGCCAAACTTCGAGCAGCCCATACCGATAATAGCGACCTTATCTTTGATGCTACCCATTGCTCACGCTCTCCTTAATAACCGGCCTCAGTTTCCAGAAGTAATTGTGAATCCCCATCCCGTCGTAAATCCGACGAAAAGTAAGTTTTACCGGCATGCCCAGCTTAACCTCCGATGGGACACAGTCAGTCATCATGCCGTAGAACCTCGCGTTGTCCTCCAGTTGAGCGATGGTTTGAACGATCACAGGGTCATCGCTCCTGCCGGCCAAGTTGTCCAAAGTGAAGGTAAAGACCTCCCCTTCCCTATCGGCAAGGGGAACCTCCACAAACTGGTCCTTGGAATGGCATTGGAAACAAATGCGTTGAACGGGAAAAGCCGTCGCGCCGCACTGTTGACACCTACTGCCATGAGCCCTGATTATGCTGTTGCGTTCCCTCCAGGTTACGGTAGCCGAGGGGAAAAGCCGGAAAGGTTCGCCGGGCATGGCTTCAATCAGGCCCTTGTAACTGAGGAATCGGGCATAGGACGTCAACATGATGTTATGATCAAGCAATTCTCTCAATTTGCGCCGGCACCCCGCTGATGCACAGTTTTCAGTGACTTTAAACAGCAGGGCGTCAGCGCCGTCGGCATAATTGGCTAACAGCAGGAGATCTCCCGGGCGGGCATCCTCCAGGGCAGCCACCAGCATCAACAGAGGCTGGGCCGCACCACAGAATCCCACTGAGGAGAGCAAGGGGTCCTGAACTTGGGTTTCGGGATCAAGACCCAGTTTCCGGACGAGTCCTTTATGGGTCTTAAGGTCGGAGGCCGGCAAAACGGCAGTTGAGATATCCTTGGGCGCCAGTTGATATTTCTTCAATATTCCTTGGATAACTTCCACCATATGATTGGTATAGCCCTCCCCCAGGATAAACCTGCCCTCCCAGGTTCGAACATACGTGTCTTCGGGGTTTCTCCACACATCATGCATCTCATTGCAGATCGAATAATCCCCTTCAAAGGTAGCTATGATGTTCTGATCACTTACCAGGACAGCGGCTGCCCCATCCCCGAAGTTTTGCTCCTGATCGGACCTCGGATAGCCTAGACGGCAATCCGCGGAGGTAACCAAAACTGAACGGGTCGATCCTGCCTTGACCGAATCGAGGGCGGCCTTTAAGGCCCCGGTGCCGGTCCGTAAAGAATGGGCAAAGTCCGCGGTGACTATATCCCGCTTAAGGTCCGCAGCCGTCGCAATCATGGCCGAGTTCATCTTCTCTTGGTACGGGGCGCTGGTGGTCGCAAAGAAAAGGCCGTCGACCTCGTCCTTGTTCACTCCACAAAGACAATTGCGGGCTGCTTCCACGGCCATCGTAATGGCATCTTCATCGTTGTTGGCCACAGCCCGTTCCCCGCCTAGGCAGGAGCGACCCCAATTGTCGGCAATGAGCTTTCTATCTATTCTGTAAATAGGCAAGTAGCCGCCGCATAGAGAAATTCCAACCTTATGCATATGTCCTCCAGTTAGATATTGCCCCTGGACAAGCTTCGCAGTTCCTTTTTAGCAACAATCATGCCACAGCCTTGTCGAATTCCTCTATTGAAGCGCCCGGAGCACAACCGAGCCACTTAAACACCGGCAGAGGGATACGAGGTAACAAGGGACAGGAAACGATCTGTTTCATTCTTGCAATGGACCTGGATTTATAGTATTTCAGATATGAAAAAGTTATGGTCAGCCGGAGTGCACTCGAATGGGCAAGCCCCGCTTGCCACGGGGTAGGACTTTCCCGAATCATCGATCCACTAGCAGGGTTATCGGAGATGAGTGATCTTTTCGACTCCATTTGCACAGCTCTTCCCCTCATTGCGCGCTTCTCGTGTGGCTTCGCCACAGTCATCGATCTGAGTAATTCGCGTCGGAAAACCGTCGACGGGGACGGGAATGATTCGAGCGAGTATCTTCTGAGCAGCTATGAAGGATTTGAGGAGGCGGTAAAGTTACGTCAGCCTCTCCTCGTTCCATCCAAGATGAACAGCGGGGTCTTTAATCTGTTTCTGCCTATTGGAGACTGCTTTCTCATCATAAACAACTCCGGCCATGTCGGGCTTGCAGACAAGCTGAAAATAATCTTTGAAGAAGCCATTCCCCTTATCGCACGGGTTGCGGGCGGGGAGGCTGTGCTCTTCGACCGAAAAGGCATTCGGTTCTTCAGCGTAGGCCCTGATGGCAGAGAGTCGGACAAGGGAGTGGGCCAATATACTTACATGGGCAAACGAGCCATGGAATTGGGGCGCCCGGTAATCGGCCCTTCACTTCTCGAGGATGGGGCGCTTGCCGTGCGCATTCCCATCACCGACAACTTTGGGATGGGTGTCAACAACGTAGTTTCCGTAAAGCAAAAGAAACAACTTGCCGCTATCAGCCAGCAGAATCAAAGGCGTTACACGTTTTCGAATATCATAGGAAAGAGCGATAGCCTGCTCAATTGTCTGCAGCAGGCCAAACAAGTGGCTGAAAAAAGCTCCACCGTGCTGGTATCGGGAGAAACGGGCACCGGCAAAGAACTCCTCGTCCAGTCCATCCATAGCGCCAGTCAGCGGTCCGGCGGACCGTTCGTTGCCTTGAACTGCGGCGCCATTCCCTCAGGCTTAGTGGAAAGCCAACTTTTCGGCTATGAGGCCGGGTCCTTCACCGGGGCTCGCAAAGGGGGCCAACGGGGACTTTTCGAGCAGGCAAACGGCGGAACGCTTTTTTTGGACGAAATAAGCGAAATGAACCTGGAACTTCAGTCAAGGCTGCTGAGAGTGCTTCAGGAGAGGGAACTCGTACGAATCGGTGGCACAAAAGTCATTTCCATAAATGTCAGGGTCATTGCTTCAACCAATAAAGACCTTTGGGGGATGGTGGCAAGCGGCGGATTTCGCCAAGACCTCTACTATCGGCTAAGTGTGATAGAATTACGAATTCCCCCCTTGCGGGATAGGATTGAAGACCTTCCCCTGCTGATCAGGCACTTCATAACCGAATTCAGAGCAAACTTCGGCACATTCGTTGAGGACATTTCGGAAGAAGCCCTTGAGTGCCTGCAATGCCATCCGTGGCCCGGCAATGTACGAGAGCTTCGCAACTGCATCGAACGGATCATGAACCTTAGCACAAACAAGGTGATCGGGATCGAGGACATTCCGGTGATCATACGTAAGCAAGGGGAACAGGAGGCCCTCGAACATAGAGAGGTTCAGCCAAGGCCAATTTCTGCAGAACCGCTGGATGCCGGGCAATCCTTCGATAACAGTCGTTCCTGGCCACTCCCCCAAGGTTCTCTTCTCAAGGGAACCACAGGAGCAGCAGAGCGCTCGGTCATCCTGGAAGCGCTGGAAAAGTCGTTCTACAATCGCCGGAAGGCCGCCCGAATGCTTGGAATCAGCAGCACGACGCTCTGGCGCAAGATGAAGAAATTGGCAATTTCTACAGGTGAATGATCGACAGGCGCATAGTGCCGAGATCCTTTTCCAATTCATAACCCGATCGGCCGTGAAGTTCTGCCGGCCAGTAAACAGCATATTTCCGAGCACAAAAGTAGATTGCCCTAAAACCTTATACGGATTGCCAAAAGTAATGTCCGTTTGCCCACGATATGATCAGTCTGGTTTTCAGACCGCATCGACGGGGCCTACTCTGTCAGAGGCTTATAAAGCCCGTCGTTCCCGCGAAAGCGGGAACCCAGGAAATCCCGCGAGACGCGGGACTGGATTCCTGCTTCCGCAGGAATGACGAAACGGAGTGCCTGCAAATCGGACAAAAATTATGGCAACGTCTATAAAAGCCCTGAGTACGTTTACCATATGATCTTTCGATCATCTCCCTTTCTTCGTCACAGGCCCAGGTAGGCCTTCTTTACCTGTTCGTCCTCCATCAGTTCCCGGCCGGGTCCCTCCTGTATTATGCGGCCGATTTCCAGCACGTATCCCCGCTCTGCCAGTTCCAGGGCCATTCGAGCATTCTGCTCCACCAGAAGGATGGTCCCGCCTTGCTCGCTTATTTCTTGGACGATAGCGGCGATCTCTCCAACCATGAGGGGACTTAAGCCCAGGGTCGGCTCATCAAAAAGGTACAAGGCCGGATTGCTCATCATGGCCCGCCCGATGGCCAACATTTGCCGCTCGCCTCCGCTTAACTGTCCTCCCAGTTGGGCACTTCTACTCTTCAATATGGGAAAGAGATGAAAGACCTTCTCGAACCTTTCTTTAGTGCTTTTGTTGTTGGTTTGCGCCACGGTCCCCAGTTCCAGGTTTTCCAAAACAGTCATCTTCCCGAAGATGCCTCCCCTTTCCGGGACATGGGCAATCCCCCGTCGGGCAATCTCCTCGGGCCTCAGACTCTTCAGCGACCTTCCTTCAAAGATGATCTCTCCGGCGGACCAGGGAATCAATCCTGAGATCGCCTTCAGTACGGTCGTTTTTCCCGCCCCGTTGGCTCCGATCAGGGCCACGATTTCGCCGGGCCGGACAGAAAGCGAGACTCCGTGGAGGGCTTGAGACTTTCCATAAAAAACATCGATGTTTTTCAACTGAATCATTTTTGTGCACACCCTAGATACGCCTCGATTACCTTGGGGTCCTCGGCTACCTCTTGCGGCATTCCTTCAATCAGTTTCACGCCGTAACTCATAACCAAAAGGCGATTACAAATCTGCATCATGACCTTCATATTGTGGTCGATGATGAAAACAGTGACGCCTTGCCCGCGGACCTTGGCGATCAACTCGATCATCTCCATGACCTCGGCGGCGTTCATTCCGGCCACCGGCTCATCCAACAAAATCAGCTTGGGGTTGGTGGCCAAAGCCGTGGCCAGCATCAAACGCTTTTGCTGGGCCCAGGTCAGGCTTGAGGCCAGTTGGCCCTGTAAATCCTCCAAATGCACGAAGGTCAACAAGTCGTTTACCCTTTTCCAACTCTGTTCCTCTTCCCTCCGACAAGAAGGGGTCTTCAGTAAAGCACCGCCAACAGAAGTCGATGTCCGACTGTGCAATCCTGTCATCACATGCTCGCCCACCGGGATTTGGGGGAAGATCGTGGCTGCCTGGAAAACACGCACAATCCCTTTCGAAGTGATCTGATGGGGCTTCAATCCGGAGATGTCGCCTCCGTCGAATTGAATCCTCCCACCATTCAAGGGAACCGTGCCGGTGACGGCATTGAAGACTGTGGTCTTTCCCGCCCCATTAGGGCCGATTAAACCGAATATTTCCCCGGCATAAATCTGAAAATCCAGATCGAGCACAGCCCGCAGGCGGCCGAACGATACGGTTATTTTCTCCCCCGTCAGGAAGGGAGTCTGATCGTCAACTCTCACGGAATCCATTGGGCTATCCTCGGATGAAGGGCCTGCAGTTTACCGGCAATTCCCATGGGCATTAAAAGAATGACCACCAGCAGAATGAATCCATAAAACAACGGCCGATAGACCTGGGCCGCTTCCAAGAACTCAGGCAAAAACCAAAGCAGAAGAGGTCCCACCACCTCTCCGGCTATGGTCCGCGCTCCGCCTACCACAGTCATCACCAGAAGTTGGAAAGACATATGGCCTCCGGCGATTTCCGGCTCGATCGATCCCATGTAGCAAGCATAAAGCCCTCCGGCCACACCCGCCATGGTGCTGGCTATCACAAAGGACAGAAGCTTATATTTGAGCGTATTCACCCCTAAAGCTTCGGCAAGGTCCTCATTTTCACGTATGGATTGAAACGCCCGGCCGACCCGAGACCGGGTCAATCGGCGTGTGAAGAAAATGGCCAGAAACACCACGAAAAAAACCAGATAATAATAGGACCGTTTCGATGAAAGATCGACGGTCCAGCCAGGGAGATGAATCACCGGTGGAAGCGGTATGCCTGATAAACTGACCCCTCCGGTCAGGCTATCCCAATTATGGAGGACGATAGTAACCATGAGCCCCAGGGCCAGTGTTCCCAAAGCAAAGTAGGGACCTCTGATCCGGAGCATGGGCCAGCCCATAACCGCTGAGACGCAACAGGTAAAGACAGTCCCTAAGAGAAGAGCCGGCACGAAGGAAATGCCCAATTTTACCTGCAGAATACCGCAGGCATAGGCCCCGATGCCAAAGAAAGCCCCATGGCCCAGAGAAACCAGACCGGTATATCCATAAAGCAGATCCAGGCTGGTCACCAGGATAATATAAATCCCCACCAGCGTGAGCATATACATCCAGTAATTCGATTCGACAAGAAAGGGGATTGAAAAAACCACAATCCCGAATAAAAGTCCGGTCAGGTATCGCATAGGTTCTCCCTTTTGGTTAACGACGGTACAGGCCCTGGGGCATCAAGAGCAGTACCCCCAAGAAGATCCCGAAGGAGAAGATATCCTTATACATAGAGCTGATGTAGGCAGCCCCCAGATTCTCTCCCAGTCCTAAAACAAGCCCGCCCACAATAGCCCCTGTCACACTGCCCAATCCCCCTAATGCGACCACGATGAAAGATTTGATGATCGGCGTCAGGCCCATGCTTGGACCCACCAGAGCGGTCGGCGCCACCAGAACCCCGCCTATGCCTGTCAGGCCGTAGCCGATGATAAAAGTCAGGACGGACATGCGGTCCGGATTTACCCCTAAAAGGCGGGCCACGTCCTTGTTTTCCGAAAAGGCCCGAATCTGTTTGCCGGTTATGGTCCGAAAGACCAGCAGGTAAGTCCCCAGGGCAAAGAGAAGACAGATCCCGAAAAGAATCAGCCTCTGAAGAGTCAAGGAAACCGGCCCCAGTCCAATGACGATATCATTGTAGGGGGAAACAATACTCCTCCATTCCGAACCAAACCAGACATTCCAGCTCCCTTCCAGAATGGCGTAAAGCCCCAGGGCGCCGATGAAGCCGGCGGCATGGGGGGCATCGTGCAGAGGCCGGAAGACCACCCGTTCAGTGACAATCCCCATAAGACCCGACAGTATGACAACAGGAAACAGGCTGACTAGATAATACCCCGGTCCTAACCACTGGGTGACATAAAAGGCTATGAAAGCCCCCAAAGCATAGATTGCCCCCAGGGCGAAATTGGGGACAGAGAGGATCCCGTAGATCAGGGTCATAGCTAGGGCCAATAGCCCATAGGCACTGCCGGCGATCAAACCATTGACAATGTGCTGCAGAAATTCAGCCATCGAAAACACGCCCTCCTAACCGAACGTACTTTCCCGGAATTCAATGATGCAACAAAAGAAACTCCTGACCTCCGGCATTCGTCTTCCCCTATGGTACCCGCTAGCTTTAAGATTAATGGTAACCGTTCACCGGGACGGTCTTAAGGCCTTAGAATCACGATGGGGGAGGCTTGGAGGGGGAGATGGTCTCCCCCTCCATCCCCACCGGGCGCAGAGCCGCCTCAAGCCCGGTGAACGATTACGATTAATGAATTCATGACCCCACTCCCGTTTGCTTCTGAGCACGCAACTCCCGCTTCAATATCTTTCCCATGGCGCTACGGGGCAGGGCCGGAACGAATTCCACAAACTTCGGCCGCTTAAAACGGGCCATATTCTCCAAGCAAAATTCGATGATTTCTTCTGCCGTTGCCTTCTGACCCTCTTCAAGGACCGCAAAGGCTTTGACCGTTTCTCCCCATTTTGGATCAGGAACCCCGATGACCGCGGCTTCCTTGATTTTCGGGTGAGCGAGGAGCACGGCCTCAACCTCTGCGGAATAGATGTTTTCACCCCCGCTGATGATCATGTCCTTCTTACGATCAACGACATAGATGAAACCTTCCTCATCCCGGCGCACAAGATCGCCGCTGTGAAACCAACCACCCTCGAAGGCCTTTTTCGTTTCTTCAGGATTCTTGAAATACCCTTTGAACATCCCGGGTCCACGATAGACGATCTCGCCCACTTCATTCACAGCCACATCCCTCATCTCATCATCCACCACCCGGACCTCAACATTCGAGATGGGGAGCCCCACCGATCCCTCCTTGCGTAGGGCATCCTGGTGCTTCATGAACACAGCCGTGGCCGCCATTTCGGTCTGCCCAAAGGCTTCCCGCAAGGCGGCATTGGGGAAAGCCTCAAGAATTCGCTCTTTGAGGGAGTTAGGCGTAACATCAGCTCCATAGGCAGCCGATCTTAATGAACTGACATCGTAATTTTTGAAGTCCGGATGATCTATCACCATGAGCCACATGGCCGGGACAAGGAACAGCTCAGTGGCCCTTTCCGATTCGATGGTCCTCAATAACGCCACAGGGTCGAAATCCATTACGACAATTGGAGTCAAGTTGAGCATTGCCTTAGTGATACTCATTAGACCCGCGACGTGAAAGAAGGGGGTCACGGAAATGACTTTAGGTCCTATGCAAGGCAGATCCGCCCTTCGCGGAAGGGAAAAGAGGTTCTCCTGGCTGTTAGCCATAGCATTGACGATCAAATTCTTATGGGTCAGTACAGCCCCTTTGGGTTTGCCCGTAGTTCCCGCGGTGTAAATGATGAAGGCATCAAAGTCGTCCTCGAGTCGGATCTCAGGAGGGATCGAAGAGCCTGAAGTTATGAGGTCTTCATAATTCTTGAAATGGGGATCTCCCCCCTTTTCAATCACGACATAATCTCTAATCAAGGGAAGTTCCCGCCTAATCTTTTCAATCGTCCCAAGGTAGTTTTCCTCCAGAAACAGGATCTTAACCTCGGCATTGTTCAAGATATAGGCTATCTCTTTAGGGGAAAGCCGGAAGTTGATAGGAACATTAACAGCCCCTATTTTGGCCGCGGCAAAATAGATCTCCGGCATCTCCAGCCGGTTTTGCATCAGCAGGCCTACAGCATCCCCCTTTGTTAACCCTTGCAAAAGAAGGGCATTGGCCAAACGGTTAACTCTTTCATCCAGTTCCCAGTATCTGATTCTTTTGTCTCGGAAGACAATGGCCTCAATATCCGGCCCTTTTCGGGCATTACGGGCCAACATTTCTCCCAGCAACAACTGTCGGGCTTGGTGCACTTCGAACCCCAAATCTCCGGAAATTGCCATTTATATACCCTTCCGATCTTAATAAGACCCTTCAGGAAGTCACCGTTTTTCTTTAAAATATCTGTATTTGCCCTTTGAATCCTTTTGATGCTTGGCGGACATCTGGGAACCATGATGGTCCAACACGTTCAAAATCAATTTACAGGCACTGCTTTCCCTTTGTGATACTTCCCAATCTTAATGGAAACCACTCCATCTCCATTATCCTCAAAGCCTGTTAAATTGGTGGTGTTATATTTGTCTTCAATTGGCACCACTGATGGAGCAGCCTGACGGATCTTTAAGGCATCGGTGGTTGTACCGGCCTTTTGCATGGCCTTGACTATAGTGTGGACCATGGCGTAGCAGGTATTGCCGTAGGGGCCTAATGAATCCTTGTAGCCCATGGTCGAATAAAGAGCCCTGTAACGAGCCACACCTGGAGGAGGGGGAGTTTGATTAAGCGATGTAATTTGCCTATAATATCCTTCAATCAAATCCGGTCCCGTCAATTCTTCGCCCTTGGTCTGAAATCCCGGTGAAAGGGCAAAAGGCGTCTTGATCCCAAGCTCATGGGCTTGTTTGATGACCCCGGCAGAGGCCTCATCATGGGCCGTAAGCATGATCACATCCGGATTGGCCGCCTTGATCTTGGTCAGTTGTCCCCGGAAATCTGTCTGGGTCCGCTCGTCCAGCCATTCATTCGCCACCATCTTTACCCCGAGCTTATCAAAGGCCGCCTGGGAAGCCTTGGCCATACTCTTCCCGTAATCGCTCGCATCGGAGATCAGGGCACAGGTCTTGACTTTCAATAGCTTAGAAGTCTCCCGGACCAAATCTTCGCAATCTTTCTCAGAGGTTGTGTGATGACGCAAGATCAACTTGTTTCCCTTCGTGGTGGCTTCAGGGATTTTGAAAAAACCGATTAGGAGGATCCCCATCTTTTCGTTTCTTTCCAGCATACCCATGAGAGGAGCGCTCAGGTTTTGTATAATAACCGGAACATCATATTTGTCCTTTAGGCGTTGCATCCCGGCCACGGCCTTGGCAGCCACCCCTTGATCGTCATAAGTATGGATTTTCACCTTATACTTCTTCCCGGCTACCTCCACTCCTCCTTCGTCATTGATTTCTTTGGCCGCGACCATGGCCCCGTGCATGGTATCGTTCCCGACGTAAGCCGCCCCTCCGGTCAATGGCCCGGTATAGCCGATATTGATCGTATCCTCGCCTACGGCCTTACCTTGAAACAGGAAGAACACTACCGCACACCAGAAGATAACTGTCGTTCCTCTCATGATTCCTTTTCCCATCGTTTCCTCCATTTTGGATGATTGGGATTCATTCCCAGTTTGCGGC
Source organism: Desulfomonile tiedjei (assembly GCA_016212925.1). NCBI lineage: Bacteria > Pseudomonadati > Thermodesulfobacteriota > Desulfomonilia > Desulfomonilales > Desulfomonilaceae > Desulfomonile > Desulfomonile tiedjei. The sequence goes on along the minus strand of JACRDF010000041.1, from coordinate 106,899 downwards.
TTACATTTCTTAGGCTCTACCTCTTCGAACTTACCGATCTTGTTGTTTATATGGCCTTTTCCTGTTTGAACCGTGACAAATCCTCCGGTTTGTAGCCGAGAAGCCCGCAGTAAATGGATTCATTGTCTTCCCCCAGAAAAGAGGCCCGTTTAGCCACTTTTCCAGGAGTCCTTGAAAGCTTTATATCTACTCCCGGTACAGGCACTTTTCCTGTTCCAGGGTACTCAATCTCCACCAGCATCTCTCTGGAGGCCACCTGGGGCACCTCCAGGGACCGAGGTACGTCATTGACCGGTCCGCAAGCAACCCCGGCCTGTTCAAGCATTTCCCGAGCCTGGGCCACGGTCTTATTTCTAATCCACTCATCCAGAACGGCATCAACGGCAGGATGATTCCGGTAGCGGCTCATATTGTCCTTAAAACGGGGATCAAGGACCAGGTCCTCCCGGTCCATGACCCGGCACATGCGGCGCCACATGCTGTTACCGATAATGTTGATCAACAGATAACCGTCGTTGGCCCGGAAACTGCCACAGTAAGCATAAAAGCCGCCGTTGCCTATCTGCTTTCGAAGCTCCCCCAACAACTTATACTCGGCGGCACATCCGGAAGCAGCAGTTATGGAGAAGGCCACATCGAAGAGGGCGACATCTACAAGCTGGCCCCGGCCGCTTGATTGCCTCTCGAAGAGGGCCAGCATGGTTCCCAAGGCAGCACGGGCGGCCGTATTATGATCAATAAAAGGCAGAGAGGGTCTAAGAGGCGGAGTGCCCGGATATCCGGAAAAACTCATATACCCGGACATGGCCTGGGCAATGGAGTCAAAACAAAGCCGCTCGGCGTAGGGACCGGTCTGGCCGAAGCCGGATACAGCCGTCACAATCAAGGCGGGATTAATACTGCTCAGATGCTCGTACGTCAAGATCCCCGCCTCTTCCGATCCCTTGGGATAATTGTGGACCACCACATCCAGTTTTTGGGCCAGTTCCTCCAACAACGCTTTTCCCCTTTGGGATCTCAAATTCAGTGTAATATCCTTCTTATTGCGTTGTATGGTATATCCGAAAACCAGAGGTTGACCGTCAGATGAAAAGGGGCCCACTTCGCGGTCCACTTTTCCATTGGGTGGTTCCGCCCGAATCACCTCCGCCCCATGATCGGCTAGGATCATGCAGCAGTAGGGGGCAGCGACGTAACTTCCCAGATCGAGAATCTTGATGCCTTCCAGCGCTCCTCCCATAATCCTTAAATCCTTCCCTTTGATGTTTCGGCCCTGGTCCCCCGTGCTGCTAGAACAGAAGGGCCACGTCTTCTACCGTCTCCAGTTCCATCACCGCTTTGACCAGGCTGCCGGCCTTCTCGTCCCCCCACGAATCCGAAGCGAGCCAGCGAAACTTCTCGGTCAGCAGCTCGTCGCTCGCCGGATTTTCGGGGTCCCCAAGAGGAAAGTCCTTCCGGCCCCGAAGCACATCGCCCGACCTCGTGGTTATCTCCATGACAGCGGCCCATTTGCCCGGATAGGCAGAAGTGAGTTCATCGTCGGCAACCAGTTTCACCCGTCGTGACAGTGCGAGGATCTCGGGGTCCCTCAGGTTGTCATCATTGAAGTCTGCCAGACCGCAGCTTTTCTTTGACAGGGCGAGCGCAACGCAGAACGGCAGATTGAATTTTGCGGCGTAGACCGTTTGGGGCTCCGGGGTGTCCGTAATGTCGAGGGCAGTCCTATAAGTTCGCACCTCGATGCCGGTGATGTCCGAGGGCTCCATTTTGTGACTGGAGGCAAGTTCCAGCGCGATATCGACTGCGGGGTGCGTGTGGCGACACGATGAATGAATTTTGAACGAATTATCCTCGATCTTGTACGGGGCCTTACCCAGGGAATCGGTAATCCTGTCGAGGTTGAATTCGGGGGCCATAGCCCTGCAAAAACCTTTCTCACCTTCCAGGATGGAGGTTGCGCCCGTGAATCCACCCGCGGCGAGCAGGGCCGACAGCAGCCCGTTTTGCGCGGCTTTTCCCGGATGCAGATGCTTGGACATAGCGCCGTCGGCCAGGAATTCCCATAGCCCGGCAGCCTGAGTGCCGGCACTACCTAAGGCCCAGATCAACTGCTCTCGATTCAATCCGAGGAGCTTGCCCGCGGCCGCGCAGGCGCCGAAGGTCCCGCATGTGCCCGTATTGTGCCAGAAGTAATAATGGGACGGGGTGACGGCCTCCCCTATCCTGATCGCCACCTCGTAGCCCGCCACGAGCGCCTCGATAAGCTTCCGGCCGCTCGCGCTGGTCATTTCAGCCGCTGCGAGGGCCGCCGGGATAACAGCAGCTCCGCAGTGAATGATGGAGCTGCGGTGCACATCGTCGAGTTCCATAATGTGCGATGCTATGCCGTTGCACAAAGCGGCATTAAGGGCTGAGGTCTTTTCTCCGGAGGGTAAAATGGTGGCTTGAGGTCTACCCCCTTGGTCAATTAGTACCGAAAGGGCTATTCTAGCCGGCTCCTCCTGACTCCCTCTCGCTACAGAGCCCAGCCAGTCGAGCAGCGCGAAGCGAGCCATGCGGACGGTTTGCGGCCCCAGGCCCGAAAAACTCATCGAACGGATGAAGTCGGCCAGTTTCAAACTTAGCATTGAAAGAGTCCTTTCATGCACGAGTCCCAGGTGGTTCGTTAATCAGCCGCCGGCAGGGGTTTCGATCCCCCATTGCCGACGGATGGACTCAGCTTCTTCCATGACGCTCTGGAAGAAATCACGCACGGGCATGATCTTTTTCACCAGTCCCGCTATCTGTCCGCAAGCCCAGATCGCTCCATCAAGTTCTCCGGTCTCGTAGGCTTCGCGCCCGAGTTCACCTTTCATCTTGGGGAGCAATTTCTCCAAGGGCTCGCACCGCACCTCCATTTCAAGCACTTCGCTGGCCACCTTGTTCGTAAACACGCGAACCGGGGCCTTTACAGACATCAGGAGCAGGCATGTCGATGTCACTTCCGCCTCCAACAAGGCTCGCTTGAAATTCGGATGTATCGGGCATTCTTCCGTTGCCATGAGCGCAGTTCCCATGACGATCCCTTCGGCCCCCAGGGAAAGCGCAGCCATAAGCCCTCGCCCGTCACAAAAACCGCCGCCCCCGACCACCGGAATAGTCACAGCTTGGACTGTTCGCGGCAAGAGCACCATGGTGGTTACGCCTTCCGCACTGGGGTGTCCGCCACACTCCGTGCCGACGATCGTGACCAAATCCACTCCCAGGGCTTCGGCCTTCACCGCGTCGTGCTCTCGTGCGCATTTGTGCATGTATATTCGTCCGTTATTTTTGAGACGCTCAACGCACTTCGCAGGATTGTGACCGGAGGTTTCGACTATCTCGACTCCTTCCTCTTCGACTGCGTCCATCATCTCCTCCGCCGACAGAGGCCGCATCGAAGGAAACAAGTTGATATTGACGGCAAAGGGTTTGCCCGTGAGGTCCCGTGTCTTGCGGATTTCTTCCTTCAACTCTTGCTTTGATGAAAAGGTCGCCGAAGTGATGATGCCCAACCCGCCGGCATTGCTTATGGCGGCCACAAACGGGGCCCGGCTGATCCATTGCATCGCGCCCCCGATGATGGGAAGTTGAATTCCCAGGAGTTTTGTCACCCTAGTCACCAACATGGTTTTCTCCTTCAATGTTTACTGGTAACCATTCAGTCTTGCCGGGGTAGAAGGGATTCTGAGCCCTGAAGGGGCGTACCAACGGTAGCCACGGGTGTAACCCGTGGACTGGAAGTGCTGCCCCAGCCCTGAATTACCGACCCTGGAGGGGTCGACCAATCCCGAAGTCCAACTCACATTCATGGTCGACCCCTCCAGGGTCGGTGATCTAAATGATTGTGTGGACCATTTTCCACGGGCTTACGCCCGTGGCTACTTCTGGGCTGCCCCTTCGGGGCATGGGGGACGCTCCCGCACGTACGTGAATGATTACGTTTACCGATCATTTTTGCTTGAATTCCGGTTTTCTCTTTTCCAGGAATGCCTTCGAACCCTCTACGAAATCTTCGGTGCCAAAGCATATGTCTTGCCCAAGGGCTTCGAACTCCAGGATCGTTTCCAGGTCTGAACTCATGCTCAAATTGAGGAGGCGCTTCGTCAGTGCAAGCGCCTTGCCAGCTCCCCGAGCGAGTTCGCCGGCCAGTTCTTCCGCCCTTGGAATCAACTGCTCCGGAGGCACAACCTCGTTGACCAAACCTATGGCAAGCGCTTCTGAAGCGTCAACCCACCTGCCAGTGAACATCAGCTCTTTCGCACGATTTAACCCGACCAGTCGGGGGAGGAAATAGAGAATCCCGCCGTCCGGGATCAATCCAATTTTGCCGAAGGAGACCGAAAATCTTGATTCCTCCGTTGTGATAATGAGATCGCAGGCCATGGCCAGACTGCACCCGGCGCCGGCTGCAACCCCGTTAACTGCCGCAATTACAGGAATCTCCAGGTTAATCAGAGTGTTCAGCCAAATATGGAAATCCTTGAGCCTTTTTCTGCCCGCCAGCTCCGGCATGGGGTACTTCATCGTCCTGATGTCCCCTCCTGCGCAAAATGACTTGCCCGCGCCGGTGAGTATGAGCGCACGGATTTCAGGATCTTCTCGCACCAATCCCAGGACCTCGCGAAGATCCTCCCGCATCTCCATGCCCAGAGCATTTCTTGATTCCGGTCGATTAAAGATTATTTTTGCTACCCTGTCGGACTTCTCAAACAGGAGATACTTATATTCTCTGGTATACGTCATTTTTCCTGCCTCTCCAGCATCTTGGCCAACTCCCTGCGCGCCATCTTTCCGCTTGGCAGGGTGGGAATCTTGTCGATAAACTTAACTCCCCTCAATTTCTTGTAGGGAGCTACCCTCGAGTTCACGTAGTCCATTATCTCTTCACCGGTTGCCTGGCTGCCCGTTTTTGGCGTTATAAAAGCGACGGGGATCTCTCCGCCTATTTCGTCCTTTTTGCCGACCACGGCGCATTCCAACACTGCCGAATGCTGATACAGGATCTCTTCGAGCATTCTCGGAGCAATGTTGTAGCCTTTGTAGATAATCAGCTCCTTCAACCTGCCGGTAATGTAGAAGAACCCGTTCTCATCCATTACAGCGAGATCTCCGGTGTACAGCCAGCCATCCCTGTAGGATTTGCCGGTTTCCTCGGGCTTATTCAAATAGCCCAGAGTCACGGCAGGCCCGTTGTGGATCAGCTCTCCTTCCTCCCCAATAGGCATTTCTTGCTTTCCCGTTTCTATATCCACAACTTTCATATCGATGAAAGGCAAGGGAGTTCCGATTGACCCGTATTTTTTCTTGACCGACCGATTACCGAAATGTTTTGTCGAGCTGATGGTCGCTTCAGTTAAACTGTAGCCTTCCGTGATAACGCCGCTGATGAGACTGGAAAACCTTTCAGCAAGAGCAACGGGAACTGGAGAGCCGCCTGTTGTCCATGCCCTGATAGGGTAGAGCGCGCCTTGATCGGTTTCGGGCCGGGCAAGCAACATTGCCATCATTTGAGGCGCGCCGCCGGCAAACGAAATTTTCCACTTTCTTACCATTTCCAGCATCTTTTCGAGGTTGAAGGCCGGCATGGGATGAATCGTCAGGGCGGCGAGCATGGGGTAGTGCAATTGTCCCAGATAAGCGAGCATATGTGTCCACGGAGGAATCGCAAGCACCGAATCGACTCCGTAACGTATGGGATACTCCCAATCCTTCGTCAAATCCCTTTCGTGATTCTTGCATTTGATGTAGCCATCTTCATCGAACTGCGGAAAGGCTCCGGTATAAGCTGACTGATACATGATGACTGATGATACGACGTTATAATGGGAGATCATCACGCCTTTCGGGTGACCGGTTGTCCCCGACGTGTACATGATGGCGGCAAGGTCGGTTTTAGGATCGATTTCCGGTCTCGTAAAAGGTTCATCGGAAAAGACATCGGAAAAGGCTGTGAATTCAGAATGGTGTTGACGGTCGTTACCGCACAGCAGAGCCGGTTTCAGTTCCCTGTCTCTCTCAAAAATGATGACATTTTGCAGGGGCGTTTTTTTCCCGGCAGTCACTTGCTGTAGAACCGGGACCATGTCATCGGAACTGATTATTAGTTTAACGCCCGCGTCTTGAAGCTGATATTCGAGTTCCTCCCTTATCAGCATGGGATTGCATGCGACATAGACGGCTCCGGATAATTCGATGCCCGAAACTGCAATGACGAACTCCAGGTAGTTCCTGGCGAATATGGCAATCCTGTCGCCTTTCTTCACTTTGAAGTTCTTTTGAAGACCCGATGCAAACTTCTCGGAAAGGAAAAGCAGCTCTCGGTAATTTAATACGAGATTCTCGGGTTCGTAGACTATGGCGGTCGAATTCGGGCAGTATTTCGCAGACGATTCGAGCATCCTGTAGACCGGTAGCTCGGGAAATTTGAACGAATCAATCTGTTGCCTGATCTCTTCCGGATAATGTTTATACCAGGCTCTGGTTTTAAGCTCTTTCAATGGTGTTACGGCCATTATTATCTTTCCGCTTTGCTTGATTGTTCGTCAGCCACGCCGAGTCCTTCGGAGGAATCCGGTGTCGGGCTTTCCGGAAACTCACTTCAGCTTGTTACAGGCCCAGCATCTTCCCCACGACCGTCTTCATCACTTCCGTGGAACCCGCGTAGATAGTATGAACTCTCACATCCCTGGCAAACCTGCAGATGGGATATTCTTCCATGTAACCGTAACCGCCATGGAGTTGGAGGCACTGGTAGGCAACTCGGTTTACCATCTCCGGAATCCACGCCTTAGCCATTGACACCTTCTTCGTGATGTCTATGCCGTCCATATGCTCCCGTATGAGAGTATCGACAAACGTCCTTCCTAGCTCGATCTCTGTTGCCATCTCCGCGATCTTGAAAGTGTTGTGTTGAAATGAGCTGACAGGCTTACCGAAGATCGTTCGCTCCTTGCAATATTTTATCGTCAGATCGAGCATGGCCTCTGCCATGATCTGTGAGCCGATAACCGCAAAAAGCCTCTCTCTTTGGAGCTTCTGCATCATGTAATAGAAGCCTTTTCCTTCTTCACCCAGCAGGTGTGAAACCGGCACACGGCAATCATCGAAGAACAGTTCCGCGGTATCATTGCTATGGATGCCCATTTTGTTCAGTTTTCTTCCCTTGAAGAAACCGGGAGTTCCCTCTTCTACACATATCAGGCTGATTCCCTTGAATCCGGCACTCGGATCGGTTTTTGCCGCGACGACAACCAAATTCGAATTCAAGCCATTGGAGATAAAGGTTTTCTGTCCGTTTATGATGTAGTCGTTTCCGTCCTTTATGGCCTTGGTTCGAATGGCTGCAAGGTCGGAGCCGGCATTTGGCTCCGTCATTGCAATGGCCGTGATAATCTCACCCGTTACACAGCCCGGCAGCCACTTCTGCTTTTGCTCCTCACTGCCGAAACTATCAATATAGGGGACAACGATGTTGGTGTGCAGAGAGGCCATAAATCCTACAAAATCCCTGCGGTTCATTTCTTCGGCCATGATCACGGAATACTCCAAGCCGGCGTCTGAACCACCGTACTTCTCGTCAACCCAGGGGCAGAGAAAACCGTTTGCGCCCATCTTGAGCCAGGCAGACTTCGGCACAATCCTTTCCTGCTCCCATTGGTCGTAATAAGGGGCCACTTCTGCATCCAGGAACTTCTGAAATTGACTTCGAAAGATCGTATGTTCTTCGCTAAACAGGCCTCTTTCCATCTTTCCACACCTTTTCAAATTGTTGCTGTCGCCGGATCGGCACTCTCCGCTATACCGCCTTTTCCTGCCCTAACAGCATCTTGGCCAGTTCCCTGCGGGCCGTCTTTCCGCTGGACAGGGTGGGGATCTTGTCGATGAACTCAACCCCTCTCAGTTTCTTGTACGGGGCTACTCTGGAGTTCACGAAGGCCATTATCTCTTCAGCGGAGGCCTGGCTTCCCACTTTCAGTGCTATAAAAGCGACCGGGATCTCTCCGCCTATTTCGTCCTTCTTGCCGACCACGGCACATTCCAACACCGCCGGATGCTGATACAGGATGTCTTCGAGCATTCTCGGAGCAATATTGTAGCCTTTATAGATGATCAGCTCCTTCAGCCTGCCTGTAATGCGGAAGAACCCGTCCTCATCCATTACAGCAAGATCTCCCGTATACAGCCAGCCGTCCCTGAAGGATTTGCCGGTTTCCTCGGGCTTGTTCAGATAACCCAGAGTGACGGCAGGCCCGTTGTGGATCAACTCTCCTTCCTCGCCGACCGGCATTTCGTGCTCTCCCGTTGCTATATCAACGACTTTCATATCTACGAAAGGCAGGGGGGTCCCGATCGATCCATATCTCTTCTTGGCCGACCGATTACTGAAGTGTTTTGCCGACGTGCCCGCTGCTTCCGTAGAACCATATCCCTCCGTGATAATGCCGCTGCTGATGAGACTGGAAAATTTTTCAGCGAGAGCCGTGGAAACGGGAGCGCCGCCTGCGCCCCATGCCCTGATTGGATACAGAGCGCCTTGATCGGCATCGGACCGGGAAAGCAGCATCGACATCATTTGAGGCGCCCCTCCGGCATAGGAGATTTTCCACTTTCTTACCAATTCCAGCATCTTTTCCGCATTGAAGGCCGGCAGGGGATAAAGCGTCAGGGCGCCGATCATGGAGGCCTGCAATTGACACAGATAGCCCATCACATGTGTCCACGGTGGAATCGCAAGTATCGAATCGACTCCGTAACGAATGGGATACTTCCAATCCTTCGTCAGATCTCTTCCTTGATTTTTGCTCTTGAGGTAGCCGTCTTCATCGAGTTCCGGGAATACTCCGGTAAAGGCAGTTTGGTACATAATGGCTGACGATATGACGTTGTAATGAGAGATCATCACGCCTTTCGGGTGACCGGTTGTCCCGGACGTATACATGATTGCGGCCAGGTCGGCTTTCGGGTCGATTTCCGGTCTCGTAAAAGGCGCATCGGAAAAGAGATCAGAGAAGGCTGTAAATTCGTGATCGTGTTGTCCGCCGTCACCGAGCAAGAGATTTGGTTTGAGTTCTTTGTCCCTCTCAAAGATGATGACATTTTGCAGGGGCGTTCTTTTTCCGGTCATCACTTTCTTGAGAACCGGGACCATGTCATCGGAACTGATTATTAGTCTTGCGCCGGCGTCTTGAAGCTGATATTCGAGTTCCTCTTGTATCAGCATGGGATTGCATGCGACATAGACGGCTCCGGATAATTCAATGCCCGAAACTGCAATGACGAACTCCGGGTAGTTCCTGGCGAATATGGCAATCCTGTCGCCTTTCTTCACATTGAAGTTATTTTGAAGACCCGATGCAAACTTCTCGGAAAGGAAAAGCAGCTCTCGGTAACTCAGTACGAGGTTTTCAGGCTCGTAGACGATCGCGGTCGAATTCGGGAAGTATTTCGCAGATGATTCGAGCATTCTGCAGACCGGCAGCTCGGGAAACTTGAACGAATCGATCTGCTGTTTTACTTCCTCCGGATAATGCTTATACCAGGGCCGCCTCTTGATCTCGTCCAGTGGTGTAACGCCCATACCATCCTCTCGACTTATTTGAATGTTCGTCGCCACTAAATCGCTAATCCCTGCCGATGATTGAAATGGCCGCCACGTTCTTCCACGGATAGCCGCCCAGGTTGTGCGTCAATCCGAGTCGCGGATTTCTTACCTTTCTCTCTTCGGGAACACGGTCCAGGAGCTGCTCGTACACCGCGTAGATCATCCTCAGCCCGGATGCGCCTATGGGATGCCCGAAGCATTTCAACCCGCCGTCAATCTGGCAGGGCACCTCGCCTTTGAGGTCGTAAAACCCGCTCATGATGTCCTCATAGGCCCCTCCTTTCGGAGAGATATGCAGATCTTCCATGGTGACCATCTCGGTGATGGAAAAGCAGTCGTGCACCTCTGTCATGCTTAGCTCCTGCCGGGGATCTTCGATCCCCGCCTCGGAGTAAGCCCTGCTTGCCGCGATCCTGGTCGTTGCGAAATGGGCCCCGTCCCATTCCGTGTACATCTCCTCCTCGCCCGAGCTGCAGACGATCTGGAGTGCTTTCACTTTCACCATGCTCTGATTGGGTTTCAGGCTCCGCGCGATCTCCGGCGTTGTCACGATCGCCGCTGCTGAACCGTCGCTGACGCCGCAGCAGTCAAACAACCCCAGAGGATAGGCGATCATAGGGGACTTCTTGATCTGTTCTTCCGTCACAACGTTGCGCAAGTGAGCGCGGGGGTTCAAAGCCCCGTTTGCGTGGCTCTTCATGGATACGTGCGCTATGGCGTCCTTGATTTTATCCATGGGCACACCCCATTTGGCGCTGTAGGCCGTCGCCAGTTGCGCGAACATCCCAGGCGCGGTCATGTTGGCCTGTTCCATGAATGCCTTCACTCCTCGACCCGCACCGCCGGGAAGACCGCCGTAGCCCGTATCCTTGAGCTTCTCGACTCCCAGGGCCAAAACGATGTCATAGGCTCCCGCGGCCACGGAATAAACCGCGGCACGAAACGCCTCCGTCGCGGTCGCGCAGTAATTGTCTACCCGTGTGACCGGCAGAAACGGCAGCTTCAATGTTATGGCCAAGGAGAGCGCCGCCTTTCCCACATTGACCTCATCGAAATGGGTGCCAAGGTACGCAGCCTGGATTTCCTTCTTTTCGATGCCGGCATCGGCCAGGCATTCCACGAATGCCTCCACCATCAAATCCTCGGCGCTGCAATCCCACCGCTCGCCAAAACGAGTGCACCCCATGCCGATAATCGCCACTTTGTCTCTGATCCCTGTAGCCATTTACTCGACCTCCTTGACCGGCACGGCCTTCCAAAAGTAGCCGGATATTCCACGTCTCTTGTCGAAGTATTTTCGTCGGAAGCTCAAGCCCACCGGCATCCCGGTGCCGAGATCTTCCAGAATGCAATCCGTAAAATCGAAGTAATATTTTCCCCCTCCGTCGAAGGCTACAGCGCCATAAATGGCCGGGGGGTTGTAAGAGGCCGCAAGCATGTCACCCGTGTAGCTCATGATGCGCCCTTTCTTGTCGGAAAACAGGTAATCCTCATATTCGTCGACCGCGCCGCAGGCCGGGTTCGTGCAGACCCGCTGGGCGGGAAACTGAGGGGTCGAGCACTTGGTGCACCTGTTCCCCCACAGTCCAAGGACCTCTCTTCGGCTCCGCCACAGGGCGCTCCAACGGGTCCAGAGATCTTCCTCGCTCCTCATTCCAAGGTCCGCGGGCAGGATATCCCTCCAGACCAGGTATTTTTCATAGGAATCGAGATCCGCGCGTTTGGCGAGGCAACCCGAAATGCCGCAGCAGTCTTTCTTCATGTCGATCTGCTCGGTTACCTCGAAAAAGAGGGCGTCACAGCCGCTGCCAAAGCTGACCACCAAAAGCTTGTCGCCCGGCTTGGCCCGTTCGAGCGCCGCAGAAAGCATGACAAGACTCTGAGCCGCCCCGCTCTGGCCGATCTCCGCCTGAAAGTTGCTCTGCACGTTATCCGGCGCGATGCCCAGGATCTTGTTGAGCTTCGAGCGTGCCGCCGCGTAGTGGCAGTCATAGATCACGGTGGTAAAATCCGATATCTTGAGCCCGTATTTGCTCAACAGACCGTTCACCGCCAAGGGAACAAACTTCTCGTAGCCCAGGTCCCGGATCCAGCGGTCCTCCCATTTGCGGTCAAACTTGGCAAACTCACCCCGGTAGTGGTCGCCGAAATCATAGGTGATCGAGTAACTGCCCTTGTATTCCGCGATCACGTCCTCCCCGCCCAGAACAAAGGCCGCGGCTGCATCCCCAAAGATCATTTCCTCTGCTGAGGCCGGTCGGCCCAACCGGCAATCGGCCGCGGAGACCATGATGTTTCGGGCTCCTCCGGACTGAACGCCCTCCAGTGCCGCCAGCAGCGCCGTTGTCCCGGCTTTCAGTCCTCCACTGAAATCAGCCGACCGGACTTCGTCTCTCAACCCCAGGGCCGCGGTCAGAATGCCCGCGTTAAGGCGCTCCTTGTACGGCATGGTGGTCGAGGCAAAATAGAGGCCTTCGACCTTCGAGCGATCCATCCCCCGGAGGCAGTCCAGACCCGCGGCAACCCCAATCGTGATACTGTCTTCATCGAAATTTGCGACCGCCTTCTCGCCCCGAGCGTTTGCCCCCGTCGAAGGGTCCATCCATCCCATAGCTCCATATATCTTCCGGCGATCGAGCCGATAGCGAGGTACGTAGCCACCGTGTTTTACGATTCCAACCATGCTTCAGGTCCTCCAGCTTTCAACTTGTTTGCGCATCACAGAGGCTCGGAATCCGTTCAAATCCGGGCCCGGCTTCCGTCACAGACGATCAAAAACCGCCATAACCGCCGCCGCAGATCAGGGTCTGGCCCGACACGTAATCGGATAGCGGGGATGCAAAGAACAGGATGACTCTCGCGGCCTCGTCCGCCGTCCCCGCACGTCCAAGGGGAATGACCGTCTTCCATCTTTCGCGGCCTTCTTCCGGGACCCCGATGGGGATCTTCTGTCCATCCCGCTCAATGAACGCTTCCTCTCCTTTCTTCTTTGCTTGTACCAGTCTGGTTTCTATCGCTCCATAGGCGACGCAGTTGACATTGACGTTGTACCTGCCCCATTCCTTTGCAAGGGTCTTGGTCATCCCAACGACCCCCATCTTCGCCGCGGAATAGTTCAGTTGGCCTGGGTTGCCCTGCGTTCCGGATACGGAGGAGATATTGATGATCTTTCGCATGACCGTCTTCCCGGCCTCGGCTTCGTTCTTGGCCCTGTCCCGAATGATGGGCGCGGCCGCCCGGATGATCTTGAAGGGCGCTGTCAGATGGATCTTCAACATGGCTTCCCACTGCTGATCGGTCATTTTCTGAACCAGCGCATCCCAGGTGAACCCGGCCGCATTGACAATGACGTCAAGGCCATCGAAGGTATCGACTGCCGACTGCACGATCTTTTCCGGCACCCCCTCGGCGGTAATGTCCCCGACGACCGCCACAGCTTCGCCATTCATTTCCTTGATCGCAGCCACAGTCTCTTGGGCGGGATCCTGATCCAGATCACAGACAATGACCTTTCCGCCTTCCCGGGCGAACCAAAGCGCTGTCTCCTTCGCTATGCCTCGACCCGCCCCTGTGACAATGCACACCTTTCCATCAACCATTTTCTCCACGTAAACCCTCCGCACAAATACCAGTAAGATTCGAACATGTATTATCTGCCGGGCAACTCCGCCTCGAACGAGCCGACGACGAGAAGCGCCCCGTTTTGGTTTTTCGCTTCCAGATCACAAACGATCCGGTTTCCTGTCTTCTCCTTGACTACCCCGGTGACCGTCACCACATCTCCGAGCCGGGTCATTCCGGCAAACCGGACGCCGAATTTCCTTATGTATTTCTTAGGCACCCAATTGGTCATGGCCTGACCGACAAAACCCGCGATCAGCATGCCTTGGGCAATCACGCCTCCAATGCCGACGGCCTTCCCAAACTCCGGATCGAAGTGTAGGGGATTGAAATCGCCGGAGGCCCCGGCGTACTTCACTAGTTGGACCTGATCGATCGGCGCTTTCACGAGGACCGGCATGATATCGTCCACATGGATCTCATCCGAGTAGATCGCTTGCGGCATCTTTTGAGCTACCTCATTTTCTTTCGATCGCTATGGTTATCGACTTCAGCACAAGTTCGTTTCGCTGGTTCGTATACACGCACTCCCGCGTAACGATATCCATATCACCGGACTTTCCGGATTTGGTTTTGATATCGATTATTTTGGACCTGCCGGTAAGCACGTCTCCAGGATAAATCTCGCCGTAGTACTCGTAGCTTTCCTCCCCATGAAGGACCCTGGAAAAATCAATCTTCAAAGCCTTGACGGCTTCCATCCCTATGCCGGTCCAGAGCGTCGGAACGGTTGGAAACGTCGGTGGAGCAACAACATCCGCATAACCTTCTTCCATCGCCGCGTCTTTGTCCGAGTAAATCGGATTGGGATCGCCGATCGCCTTGACAAGCTCACGGATCTTGCCTCTCTCCACTTCCCAAGTGAAAGCGGGTAATTCCTTGCCGATTGCCGACTTGTCCGCCATTGCTAATACTCCTCGAAAATACTTGGGGACTGACTTAACTGAAGGCTCCTGCAGCCTCCATGCTCTTGTACTCATCCTCGGTATAACCCAGCCCGAGGACGACCATCTTCGTGTGGGAGCCTCCCGGCGCCCCCGCGAAGGAGTACTCCTGTTTGCTTCGTGAGAACTTGATAGGATTTGCAACTTGCCTGATGCTTCCGCCATCTGCGAATTTGATGTCTATGACCATTTCGCGGGCTTTCGCATGGCCGCCGTTCAAGGCTTCCGAAAGATGCACGACAGGCTCGACACAGGCATCGACATCTCGAAAGGTTTCCACCCATTCGTCTCTAGTCCTTGATTTAAAGACAACTCGTATTTCTTCCTTCACTCGATCCACATCCACAGGATGGATACCTCCGGCAGTCAGGTCCGTACGACCGATCTTTTCACAGAACGCCTTGAAGAACTGCGGCTCTAAGGCCCCGAGACTCATGTATTCGCCATCCCTGGTCTCGTAGAAATCATAGAGTACCCCGCCGTTCAGCCGTTCTCCCTCACGGACGGGCTCACTGGCGCCCCCCAGAAAAGAGGCGCCATAGAGTGCGTTGAACGCCATCATGCCGTCCGTCATGGAGATGTCTATGTGCTGACCTTCACCTGTCTCCCGTCGCTTGATCACTGCAGCAAGAATGCCGATGACCGCGTTCAATGAACCGGCGGCAAGGTCGGCGATTTGCATTCCCATCATTGCAGGTCCGCTCTCCTGCTTCCCTGAATACGACGCTATGCCCGAGCGAGCGAGCATGTTGATGTCATGGCCGGCCCTATGGCACAGGGGGCCGGTTTGCCCAAAGTTCGTGAGCGAACAATAGATCACGGCCGGGTTCAGCTTGCTCAGGCTTTGATAGTCCAAGCCCAGTCTGGCCATCACCCCCGGCCGGAATTGCTCGATCACGATGTCGTATTCCTCAATCAGACGACGAACGATTTCCGCTGCTTGGGGATGTTTCAGGTTAAGACTCAGCGAGAGCTTTCCCCGTCCAAGGTACGCGGAGACCGCAGAGATGGATTTTCCCGGCACAATGGGATGTCTTGTTTCCAGGGTGTCGGGCCGCGAAGCCGAGGTGACCCGCAACACCGACGCTCCCAGGTCGGACAGGTACAGCGTGGCGAACGGGCCCGGGAGAAGAGCCGTAAGATCAAGAATTTTTAAGGTATCAAGAGGCCCGGCCATTTCTACCCATCTCCCAAGTAATGATTGGATGTTTCACCAGAGATCCGTTTCTGCGTGTGCACAATGATTACAGCTAAATGGCGCCACAGGCCGCTATCGCCTGGAGCTTCTCCTCGGAGTAGCTCAGCAGCTCGCGGTAAATCACATCGTTGGCCGATCCCAAAGGCAACCCCGGAAACCTGATGCGCCCGGGGGAACCGAGCAATCGGAACGGCACATTGGGCATTTCCAGCATTCGGCCGGTCAGCGGATCTTCCATTTCCAGTATGCTGCCTCGTTCACGATAATGGAGATCGTCACCCACATCCTGCATGCTGGCAATGGGACCGATGGTGATCCCCATTTGCTCGCATTTCGCCAGGACGTCCTCGAGGTCCAGACTGCCCACCCACTCAGAGATTACTTTATTGATTATTCGGCGGTTTTCGTCCTTGATGCGTTCGGAGTTACTCCGGAAGCGCGGATCCTCGTTCATCTCGGGGTGGCCCACGCACTCCATGAGGCGCTCAAACGGCTTTTGGGCGGCGCCGGACATAGCAACCCATTTGCCGTCCCGCGTGAGATAGTTGTTGCGCGGAACGACGTAGCTGAGTTCGCTGCCCTTGGGCTGCGGACACTCCCCGGTGAGAAAACAGCTTAAGAAATCCGGGCCCAACATGCCAAAAAGTGGCTCGAATAGGGAAATATCTATGACCTGGCCCCCACATTTCCCACGAGTTTGACTGCGGAGGCATATCATAACGGCAAGAGCAAGATGCACGCCCGCGATCAAATCGGCCAGCGCCATAGGGGCATTGGTGGGAGGCCCGTCCGGCTGGGCATTCAGAAAGGTGAACCCGCTGAAACCCTCGGCCAGGGTCCCAAAACCCGGCCGATTGGAGTAAGGGCCGGTCAGCCCGTATCCCGATATCTTACCTATGATCAGCCCGGGGTTCTCTTTAAGTAGTGTTTCTTTCCCGAGGCCGAGTCTTTCCATTGCCCCCGACCGCATGTTTTCGATGAGAACGTCAGCCGATCGGACCAGGTCGAGCAGGATCTGGCGTCCCTCGTCAACCCGCAGATTCAGGGTAATGGGCAATTTGTTGCGGCCGACCACAGACCAGAAAGCCGAAATGCCTGACTCCTCGGCCACTCCCCATCCCCGAATGGGGTCCGGAGCGGCCGGATTCTCGACTTTGATGACCTCGGCCCCGTAGTCGCCCAATAATGTCGCGGCAAACGGCGCGGCCATAATGGTGGACATGTCAATAACGCGTAGCCCCTCGAGGGGCAGGCCCGTGAAGTTCTCTTCGTTCCGCTGCGCGGAAATAAATGCGGAAAGTTCCTCCGTCGATCTCATAAACATCCTTCTTCCGGCTGAATTGTAAAACGCGGTTGAACCCTAAAGGTCATCCAGCGTGCGCATTCGTTTATGCTGTCATGTGTACGACGCATCGCCACGATCAAGTTCTGATGTCCCATTCTCTTTCCATCACATTCACTTGTCCTTGTAATCATAGACCCCTTTGCCCACTTTGCGGCCCAACCGACCGGCCTTCACATATTTAACCAAGAGAGGAGCGGGGCGATATTTTTCACCCAAACTCTGATGCAGATATTCCAAGACCTTCAAACGGGTATCCAGGCCAACCACGTCGATCAGCTCAAAAGGCCCCATAGGGTGATTCAGCCCAAGCTTGAGGGCTTTGTCGATATCTTCCGGGCTGGCTACTCCCGCTTCGAGCATGTAGAAAGCTTCATTACCTATCATGGCGTTGATCCGCGATGTCACGAAGCCAGGGTACTCATTGACCAATACGGTTTCTTTGCCCATCCTTTTGCACGCGGCTTCCGAGGCCGTGAACGTTTCCTCGTTTGTCTCCAAACCCTTGACAATCTCCACCAGCTTCATCAGATGAACCGGGTTAAAGAAATGGAGCCCGATTACCTTTTCAGGCCGCTTAGTTATGGCGGCGATCTCGGTGATGCTTTTCGCGGACGTGTTTGTTGCCAGTATGGTGTGGGGAGGGCTGGCTTCGTCCAGGGTACGGAAAACCTTGTGCTTGAGATCCAGGTCCTCCGGCACCGCTTCTATGATTAAATCGGCCTTTTGCGCACACGCCTCCATGTTGTCATCCAGTGTGATGCGAGCAAGGGCCGACTCCTTAGCCTCTTCGGCGACCTTTCCCAGCTTCACGCCTTTGGCCAGGTTCTGCTCGATTACCCCTTTCCCTTTCCTCAGGAGGTCCATGTTCGTGTCGTTTAGACTCACGTCAAACCCGCCCAACGCACAAACATGCGCAATCCCCTGCCCCATGATTCCGGCCCCGATTACAGCGACATTCCGGATGTTCATCACTCACTCCATTTAACGGCAAACGGTTAGTATCTTCAGTTATTTACCTGAACGACCAGCCTGCGATTCAAAGCGGGTAATCCCGTAGCAGTTGAGCCGCGATGATGTTCTTTTGAATTTCCGACGTCCCCTCATAGATCCTGGTGATTCTGGCGTCCCTGTAGTACCTCTCGATCGGCAGTTCCGCCATGTATCCCATTCCCCCAAAGACCTGCACCGCCTTATCTGCCACGCGGCAATAGGCCTCAGAGGCGAAGTATTTCACCATAGCGGCTTCCTTGATCACCTTCATTCCTTGATCCACCATCCAGGCAACCCTGTAAGTAAAGCTCCGAGTGCTTTCCACATCGACCGCCATGTCGGCCAGCAAGTGCCCGACCGCTTGAAAGTTGGCGATGGGTTGGTCAAACTGAATGCGTTCCTGCGAGTATCGGACAGACAGTTCCAGAAGCTTTTGCATCGATCCGAGGTTGCGAGCCGCCAAACCCGCCCGGCCATTGGCAAGGATCTTGAGTGCGTTGACATACCCCTGCCCTTCCTCGCCGAGAACGTTTTCTACCGGTACCACGCAATCCTCAAAAATGATCTCCGAGGTGGAGGACCCGTGTAACCCCATCTTTTTCTCTATTTTCCCTACGCTTAGTCCAGGAGCCTCCCGGTCGACGATGAACGAGGTGATTCCCTTCGCTCCCCGAGATTTGTCCGTCACGGCCATCACCGTGTAGACTCCTGCAATGGGACCGTTGGTGATGAAATGTTTGGTCCCGTTCAGAACGTAATGATCCCCTTTCCTTTCGGCACGGGTCCTTATGGCGGCGGCATCCGATCCCGCGTTGGGCTCCGTAAGCGCGAATGCCCCGATCGTTTCCCCCGAGGCAATTCGCGGGAGGTACTTTTTCTTCTGTTCCTCAGTCCCCATTTCGACAATGCCTACCGAGCCGATCCCATTGTGAGCACCGATCAAGGTCGTGAAACCGTTGCATGTGCGACCGAGCTGCTCGAAAACGAGACACTTACCCACCATGTCGATTCCCACCCCGCCATATTCCGAAGGTATGCTCAAACCGAACAAACCCAGCGCCTTGCACTGGTCAAGGATTTCGTCGGGCACCCGGTCTTCTTCCTCAATACGCTGGGCCAAGGGATCGACTTTGCGGTCCACGAACTTCTTCACTGTGTCCACCAGCATTTGCGTTTCTTCGTTAATGCTGAAATCCATAAAAATTGACTCCAATTGTTTGATTTACGCTACCGGATATCTTTGAAGAAGTTCAGTTCCGGCGCATAGTTGCCAGACAGCCTCGCCCACGGTGAACTCACACACCTCTTCAAAACTTGGGGCCTTCCTGTGGCGCCTCATTCCCGCAACCCGTTCTGCGGATTAGGCGGCAGACGTGAGATGTATCAGCTTGAGATCGGAGCTTCCGGATACCGAGCTTCAAGCAATGACCTCTTCCCAGATCTTTATCCCTTTGGGACATCGGTCCGGTAAACCCATAATGAATAGCTTCAGGACCTCCCGGGGTACCCGGAGCAACTGCATGCGGTGTTTTCCCAAAGCGTCGCGGGAGTCCAGGGCCAGACGCATTGTCTTTACCCACGCGGCTGCATCGTTCTTTCCCGTCACGTCCATGGGGGCTTCACAAATCCCGCAAAGGATGCAGGTGGCAGGCCCCTCCAGCTTTCGGACAACCTCCGGGTCCATATGGCCCTCATAGCCTTCCTGCACGATGAGCCAGGGAACCGTGGCCTTGAGGGATTCGAAAAAAGGCTCCAGATTCACGACGAGGTCCTTGAGTTGTGTGAAATGAGGGAGCGGTTCCAGCACGATTCGGCTGCCATCCTCCGTGGCCTTCCGGATCAGCGTCTGGCAGGCCAGACGGGGTGTTCCGTTGATCCGGCAAGCGCATGAGCCGCAAATGGAGCTACGGCACGATCGTCGAAAGGAGAGGCTCGGGTCCTGCTGCCAGGCCAGAAGCAAAGCGTCCAGCACCGTATTGGTTTCTTCCACATTCACTTTGAAGGTTTGAGAATGGGGAGTGGCATCCTTGTTGGGATCGAATCGACTTATCTCAAGGGTGACTTCCATGTCAGTACCCTCTTTCCTGCGGTTGGTAACGGGTGATGGATACGGGGCCTTCGCTGAACTCCGGCCCCGTAGCGGTCAGATGCACAAAGGTGTGGTGCAGCCAACTCTTGTCGTCACGCTTCGGGTAGTCCAGCCTGAAGTGTGCGCCTCGGCTCTCGGTACGCGCGAGTGCGCCTCGGGCGATGATTTCGGCCAAATCCAGAAGATAACCCACCTCGAGGTAGTCCATTAGACCATAGTCGAAGGGCCGGGCTTGGCCCGTGGGCCAGAGACTGCCGTATCGTTCCTTGAGCTTCCCGAGGCTTCTTACCGCATCTTCAAGTTCGCTTCCGACCCGGAAAACCCCTACCTGATTGGTCATGACACTTGTCATTTCCTGCCGGATGGCGAAGGCGTTGTCGTCCTGCGACGCCTTCCGTCCCTTGCCCGCTATCAGACCGTTCCAGCGGCCCAGTGCATCATCGAGCACGCGGTTGGAAAGGACATGCCAAGGCTCTTCCCGCACCATTTCCAGCGCCTTGCGTCCGGCCCGCCTGCCGAACACCACGGTCTCCAAGAGCGAATTGCCGCCAAGCCTGTTTGCGCCGTGCACGCTGACATTCGCCGCTTCGCCCGCGGCCATGAGGCCCGGGACCGTCGTCCGGCACCAAACGTCCGTGCGTATTCCACCCATGCTATAGTGTTGAGCCGGTTCGATTGGCATCGGCGCGCTCACAGGGTCCACACCCGCGTAACGGATGGCCAGGTCTCTGACCTGAGGCAGCCGCTCCGCAACGTGCGCTTCACCCAGATGAGTCAGGTCAAGGTGCACATAGTGGTTTTCAAAACCGCGGCCTTCCTTGATCTCTTTGAAAATAGCCCGCGAGACCACGTCCCGCGGAGCAAGCTCGAGTTTCTCGGGAGCGTAATGGTTCATGAACCTATCGCCGCTGGTGTTGCGAAGATAGCCGCCTTCTCCCCGCGCAGCCTCGGAGATCAGGATATTTGTTCCGTAAAGCGTGGTCGGGTGAAACTGGACGAACTCCATGTCCGACAGAATGGCCCCAGCTCTGTAAGCCATTGCCATACCGTCACCAGTATTGGCATGGGCGTTGGTCGTCTTCCGGAAAGCACGGCCATAGCCTCCTGTGGCTATAATCACCTGCTTGGCTCGGAGCACCTCAAGCCTGGCATGCTGCATATCGTAGACTACCGCCCCCACGACTCGGCCCTCTTCCGCAAGCAACTCCAAAACGTGCCACTCCGGGTATATCTTGACCCCGAGCTTAAGGATTTGCTCGTAGAGGGTGTGCAGTACAACATGTCCGGAGAAGTCGGCGGCAAAACAGGTACGGGGAAAGCCTGCTCCACCCAGGGAACGCTGAGCCACTTTGCCGCTGTCGGTTCGCGTCCAGGGGACGCCCATTCGATCAAGCTCAAAAATCACTTCCGGCCCGTCCGAGCAGAGCACTTCGATGGCATCCTGGTCCCCCAGGTAGTCGCTCCCTTTTACCGTATCAAACACGTGATCATCGATGCTGTCTTCTTCGTTGATGGCGGAATTGAAGCCGCCCTGCGCCGCCCCGCTGTGCGAACGCGTGGGATAGATTTTGCTTACAACGGCGGTGTCCGCTTTGCCTGAAACCGTATAAGCGGCCATCAGTCCGGCAAGGCCTCCTCCAACAATTAAAACCTCATGCATCAACAAACCTATGCTCCTCATGACCCGGCGTTTCCGCCGGTCAATGTCGATTTATTATTTGCCGAATGGGGCACAGCAATCGTGCGGGTTTTTTCAAACAGGCCCTTTTCCAAAGGAAGGCCCTCCGCTCAAACGCCGCACAAGACTTCATCATTTACCCGTCTGTGGTTTGCATTGCGCAGGTTCTGCCAATAATCCCAAACAATTCGCCACGTCGAGGGTTCGCCTCGCCCATTCAGCCACAGGATAATCAATGAACTTGCCGTCCAATTGAACGGCTGCAATTCCTTGGGACTCCGCCTCATCAAAGGCGTGCACCACCTTCAGAGCGTAATCTACCTCGCTTTGGGCCGGGGAAAAGACCTCGTTTATCGTCGCGATCTGAGCCGGATGGATCGCGAGTTTGCCCAAAAAACCAAGTTCGCGGGCAACCCTACAATCCTCCATCAGCCCGGCATCGTCTTTCAGATTCACGTACACGGTGTCTATAGGGCCCTCGATGCCGGCCGCACGACTGGCTATCGCAAGCTGGGACCTGGCGAAAAAGAGTTCGGTGCCTTTTCCCGAAGGCCGAAGGCCCATATCGAGAGTGAAATCCACGGCGCCAAATGCAAGCCGCCTTGTTCTTGAGCTAGCGGACGCTACTTCGCAGGCCTTCGCGACCCCGCGGGCGGTTTCGACCAGAGCAAGAAGCTCGATGTTGCGGGGCGGTAGCCCATACTCACTTTCAAGTTGGCCGATCAGCCAATCCACCCGTTTCACCTCTTCGGGGCACTCGGCTTTGGGAAGCATTATTCCCGCAGGCCGCCCACCCACCACGGCCATCAGGTCCCCCACGATCCATGGGGTGTTCACACCATTCACGCGCACATAGGTGCCATCGCGGCGCATGCGGCTTAACACGTCCACAACAAGACTTCTGGCCTTCATTTTCTCGGACACGGCCACAGCGTCTTCAAGATCCAGGATCACTGCATCAGCATTGCTCGAAAAGGCTTTTTCCACCCTGCGGGGATTCGTTGCCGGGACAAAAAGAAAGCTTCGCAAAGGCCCTTTCATTTCTTTTTCCGCCTCACTTTGAATCATTGCAACAGTAGGGTCTCAATTCCATTTCGGTTTTTGGAGTGGGGGTGCAACGAGTATGCCAACAGGTATTTTCTTCCCCCATGAGACTGGAGAGCCTCTGCGGGAACGGATGCAGGAGGTGGGCTTTCATCGGGCATACAACTGGGACAGCAAAGTGCTGCAATGTGATATTTCAATTATGAAATGCCTGGCTGCAAATCATTTCACAAATGAGATACTCCACCGGCACCGCACTTCTTGGGTAGTGCGTGACTGGCAGGAGAGAGAGGACCCACAGGGCGGGTCATATGGATTTCAGGAAGAAAACCTGTGATACCAGGTCGCGTTCAAACAGTGAAAAGTCTGTTAGGTCCAGCGCAAACCTGGGCAAGGTGTAGACCGTGGCCGGGAGCGTTCGTTGGATTCGGCAGAGAACCCTGCCACTCGGCCGATAAAGATCACTCGGCCTCAGTGGCGTGGCTGTTTCCTTCAACCCTTTCGATCCTCACAGCGCACACCTTGTAGTCAGGGGTCTTGGAAACGGGGTCCAACGAAGTTCCCAGCAGTTCGTTAGGATTGGCTTTGGCAAAGTGGAAATCCATGAAAATGGCGCCTTGCGGGACGATGTCGCCGGGTCGTACCGGTGTAACTACCTCGCCTCTGCGTGAAACCACCTTGGCCAGGTCCCCGTCGTTCAAGCCAAGCCGCTCTGCATCGAGACGGTGGATCTGAGCATGAGGCTCGGGAAACTCTTTGTGGAGTGTTGCGCACCTGCCTGTCATGGTTCGGGTGTGGTAATGGGCGTACCTGCGTCCGGTTGTCAGGAGATACGGGTATTCAGCGTCGGGGAGTTCCTCCGGGGGGCGGTAATCGATCACGTGAAACAGTCCTCGACCCCGAGTAAACTTTCCCTTGTGCAGAAACAGGGTCCCTGGATGGTCAGGAGATGGGCACGGCCACTGGATACCGCCTGCTTCGAGGCGCTGATGGCTGAGTCCTGCGAACATGGGAGAGAGGCCGGCCATTTCTTCAAAGATTTCCGAGGGGCATTCATAGTTCATGGACAGGCCCAGCCGCGTTCCCAACTCGGCGATGATTTTCCAATCGGGAATGGTCCCTGAAGGTTTTTCCACTGCCTTCCGGACCCGCTGAACTTTTCTCTCGGTGTTGGTGAACGTGCCGTCTTTCTCGGCCCAGCAGGCTCCGGGAAACACGACGTGGGCCAATTGAGCCGTCTCGGTGAGGAAGATGTCCTGCACTATGAGGAATTCCGCGGATTTGAGCGCATGAACCACATGGTGGGTATTAGGATCGCTCAAGACCGAATTCTCTCCCAGGATATAAAGGCACTTCAGCGACCCATCCATGAGCTTGTCCATCATGTCGGGAATCGTGTAACCGACTTTATTGGAGAGCTTCGCCTGCCATGCCTGTTCAAACTTCCCCCTAACCGAATCGTCTGTCACGACCTGGTACCCGGGGTACACATTGGGCAGTCCACCCATGTCGCATGCACCCTGGACGTTGTTTTGGCCTCGCATGGGATTCACGCCTGTGGAGGGTCTCCCGATCTGGCCGGTTAACATGGACAGGTTAGCCAGGGATTTGACGTTATCCACCCCATGCGAGTGTTCCGTTATGCCGAGGGTGTAGCAAATAGAGGAGCGCTCGGCGGTGGCATACATTTCGGCCACGCGCACGATGTCTTCGGGAGGGACTCCGCAGATCTTAGAGGCCTCCTCCGGCGAGAATTGGTTCAAGTGCTCTGAAAGTTCGGCAAAGCCTTCCGTCCTCTCGTCAACGAACGCACGGTCATGCCAGTTGTTGGCCAGGATGGCGTGCATCATCCCGTTAATGAAGGCCACGTCCGTGCCGAAGTTGATCCGAACGTGCATGTCCGCATGCAAGGACAACTGAATCCGGCGCGGGTCCACGACAATCAGTTTCGCGCCTTTGAGCTTAGCTCGAAACATCCAGTGGGATATCAACGGATGGGCCTCGGTAGTGTTGGAGCCCACCACCAACAGGCAGTTCGTGTCCGCGATCTCAGGGATCGAGTTCGTCATGGCCCCACTTCCGAATGCAGCGGCAAGACCTGCCACTGTGGGAGCGTGTCAGAGACGGGCGCAGTGATCGATGTTGTTGGTCCCGAATCCGGCCCTGCAAAGTTTCTGCAACAGGTAGTTGTCTTCATTGGTACAGCGGGCCGAGGCAAAGAAGCCCACGCTGTCGCCACCATGTTGGGCTCTGATCTCCTTCAGGCGAGAGACCGTGAAGTCAAGAGCCTCTTCCCAGGAAGCCTCTTCCAGTCTCCCATTCCTTCGAATCAACGGAGTGGTCAGCCGTTCAGGACTGTGGACGAATTCGTGGGCATTCCATCCTTTGATGCAGAGCTTACCCTGGTTCATGGGAGCGGTTTTTAGGGGCATGGTTCCGATCAAGCGGCCGTTCAAGACTTCGAGAAGCATCTGGCAACCGCAACCGCAATACGGACAGGTGGTTGTGACAAACCGATAATCCATGGTCGTTACAAAACTCCGTGTCGATCTATAGAGTTTGAGGGACTTCCCTTGGAGAATACCTCGGTGAATCAGGAGCAAACCGTGTCGTCCTCCAGGGTTAGGTTTAGAGTAGCATGTTGCTGCGGCTTATGTCAAATTTGACATAAACCTCCACGCAAGATTTTTTCCCAGCGCCTACGCGGTTTTCCGGCCCGAACACGGAGATTGGTCTTATTCCGGTAGCGCCGGCGTCTCGCCGGTAACAATGCCTTCTCGGCGCGAACGTACGAGCCTGCACCGGTAAATTGTGAGGTCGGACGGGAGTGAACTAGGATTTCGAGCGGCTTTTTTCTTGACAGCCCGTGCGTCCACAAGCTATGTTCAGTATAGGGAACTGTATCAGCATCCGTTAAGACAGGAAACAACATTACTTAGTTAAATTAAACGAAAACTCCCGTGTTGGGCGGTACCGAGACCGGCCCCGCTCATAAAATTGAACCCTGTTTCGTCTCCCTAGAGACAATGGACAGCCCTTCTTGTCCAACGTGTCCGTGAGTCTCCAACAGCTCCAGAGTAGACAGGCCGGGGGGGCCTGAAGTGAATAGGGGTCTCTCTATAGCTGCGCAGTTGCGCCATACGGGATGGGGGTTAGCTGCGAACAAATCAAGCCGAGCGCAACCTGCCGATATCACGGCCGGGCGGCGAGCCACCGCAGGGGGGTAAGAGTGGCTGGAAAGAAGGGAATCCTGATCGTCGATGAGCATCCTCTTTTCAGGGAGGGGGTCAAGAGCATTCTCGCACGAAATAGCACCTTCGAGGTCCTCGGCGAAGCCGGACAGGCGCTCGCGGCTTTGCGGCTTGCAGTGGAACTCAAGTCCGATCTCGTGTTGATAGGCATCTCGGTGCCGGACCATAGCGGAATCGAGCTGACGAAGGCTTTGAAAAGGTATGTTCCCCACACCGCCCTGTTGATCCTAAGCGTCAATTCCGCAACCAATTACGTCGCGGACTCTTTTGCAGCGGGTGCGGCCGGATACGTGTTGAAAGACTGCCTTCCCGAGACCCTTTTACATGCTCTTGATGTTGTGTCACAGGGGGGTTACTTTCTGGACGGCCCCGTCTCCGGCGACACTGTGAATCGTCTCAAAGCTCATGCCGGAAGTCACGCACAAACGGATCTTTCACGCTATGAATCGTTGACCCGTCGACAAAAGCAGGTGCTGCAACTCCTGGTCCGCGGTCTTTCCCATAAGGCCATTGCCCAGAAGCTGTGTATTAGTCCGAGAACCGTCGAAGGTCACCGCAACGAGATCATGAGGAACCTCGATCTTTTGAACACGGTTGAGTTGACTCGGTACGCCTTAGGAGCCGGCCTGCTCGAGCCCGATGGCGATGACGTGTGACGGCTTCCGTTCCGTCCCCGCGGCCTGGCTTCAATGCCAACCTCACCCCCTTGCGACAAAATCACGTACTTTCCCCTGCCAAATCAGGGATTTTCCCGTATCGACAGAATATCCAAACGACCTGTAAACTGATATAGACCAAAGAACTAAAACAACGTAGTTCGGGGGGAACAAGGGCCGCGGTGACTCGCACATCCGCGAGGGTCTTGACGTCACCGTCGGTTTCGGCGACGCGCGACGTGGGGGGGGGCAGCAGAATGCAACAACGGATGCCATGCCTGCTATTACTCGGTCGCACCAGTGAACCACTGCTCGGTCAACTATCTAAGTGTGGTGTCCCCGGAACACCGGCGCGGAACGCGCGAATCACCTCGGGGAAGCCAAAAAATCGGATGGATATCGCAGGGGAGTTGGGAACCACCGGCTCCCCTGTTTTTTTTATTTGCCGGGGCATCCGGGGGCCCCATCGGATGGTGACCCTTGCTATCAGGTGTTTTAGCTTCGCTGACTGTCATCCGGTTAAGAATGGTTTCCTCCTAATTACGAGATAAGGAGGTGACTACAATTTCATGGCAGGCTCCGCCGGCTTCGATGAGCGTGACAAAACGGCAAGGAACCGCAAGCAGGTCCCTTTTCACAAAGGACGCCGACGCGGCGAACTTCTTGGAGTTTGAGAGGCCATCCGGGTGACCGGCCAAGACCCTGAAAGCCGCCAATGTGGAGGGCCCACGGAATAATTCCAATTAGCGAGGGGGGGAGACCATGAGACAGTTCAAATCGCTGCAACCGTTTGGATTGCTCAAGGGATTCGACGCGGAAATCCACGGTGACGAACCTATTGTCCGTGTCGAAGAGTCCAAAAACACCATTGTGGTTTCGTACCAGTTTCCAGGTTTGTTCTTCACCGATCAGAGCCGTGAGTTAGGCGGCGAGAAACTTCCGTTCACCGGGATCGACATTTCCAAGACCGGGTCCGTTGCAGAGAGCGGCAAGCCGTTGCTCCCTTCATTCGGGAGATATGTGCAAATCCCGTTCAATTGTGACTACCGGATCGACGTCGAGACGGGCGATGCTACTCATTTCGACAATGTTCTGGTCTCTCCCGCTCAGATGCAAGAGACCGACGACCCGAACCGAGAACGCATCTTCGAATTCGAGAAGGATGTCTATGCTGCCGACCAATGGTACCCGGCAGATGTGGTGAAGGTGACCGGCCCGTACGAGATGGACGAATACACAGCGCTCCTGGTGCATGTGCGACCGGTGCAGTACAACGCGGCGCAGAAGCGACTGAGAGGCTTCGGCAACGTCACCGTCACCATAACGCTCACGCCGAAAAAGAAGCTGAAAGAGAAGCCGGCCTCCGCCGACCCGGAACGGACCAAGGAAGCGTTCGGCAATCTGTTCCTCAATCCGAGGAGGGGCATTGCATCACGTCTGGACATTGTGCCCGGGAGGGACCGTGCCCTTGCCGACAAAACCGAGCCGGATTTTCTCATCGTCTACCATGATTCGCTGCAACAGGCTGCCCAGAAGTTGGCCGACTGGAAGACCATGCTTGGACTCCAAACGGAGACCGTTTCCGTAAACGCTGCCGGCGCTTCGGTCAAGGCATTGAAGGCTCACATACGGGCCCGAAGGGAGGCCGCGGGGTCTCGTCTCCGGTATGTCCTCCTGCTGGGCGACGTCGACATGATCCCGTCGGAAAAGGTTACCGGCACAGCCTTTGAAACTCCCGGTTACGAGCCCGACAACGTCACCGACTACTACTATTCTACGCCCAGGGACCCTCGAACCCAGGAAGACCTCGTGTTTCCTTGGCTTTCCATAGGCCGCATCCCGGTGAACACGCAAAAGGAAGCCGACGCGGTGATCGAGAAGATCATCGCATACGAAGGGGACCCTCCCGGCGATCCCGAATACTACAAGCGGATGAGTTTCGCAGCCTATTTCCAGGACTGGGACCAAAACGGTACGGATGACCGAAACTACATGAAGACCATCGAGTCTATTCGAGATCATTTGATGACTCTCGGGTTCCAGGTCCAGAGAGTGTATGTGTCGGACAATCCCCATCCTCAATTCTTCCGGGATGGCACCCCGGTGCCGGAGCAAGTCAAAACTGCGATCATGGGCATGGACGTCGCCACACACGCGCTGATTTTGGCCATGGACGAAGGGCAGCTTGTCATGGCGCACAGGGACCATGGTTCTGATGAAGGCTGGGTTCATCCTTCCTTCACGAACGCCGACCTGGATGCTGTTTCAGGCAAGCTCCCCACGCCATTCTTCAGCGTGAATTGTCTCACGGGTCATTTCGATCTGGCGAATCAGCGGAAGTGCTTTGCAGAGAAGTTGGTCGCCATGGAAGCAGGAGCGCCATCGCTCATAGCAGCGACGAGGGTCTCGCAGACATGGCTCAATGATGCGCTTATGAAGGGGGTTTTCGATGGCCTCTGGGCCGGTGTCCTCGCCACATTTCCCGAGACAATTGCGAGTTACCCCGTGTCCGGTCATCGGCTCGGAGACATCCTCAATTATGGGAAGTCCTATTTGCCTATATCCAAAAGCGGCTCCGATTGGTACATCCGGGACCACTTTGAGATCTATCATGTGGTGGGTGACCCAACGTTGTCCATTTGGACGAAGCAACCCAGGATGACCACGGTGGAAGCGAAGATTGCGGCCCAAACCCTTTATGTGACCCTATCCGACTGTCCCAAGGGTGCGGTGGTTACTTTGTGGCTCAAGGGCCAGATGCTCAAACGCATAGAGCCCTCATCGACCCAATTCACGGTATCCTTGAGACTCCTAATTCCTCCGGAGGAACCGTCCGGGAGTGGGCCGCTGTTCGTATGCTTCTTTGCGCCCGGACACCGTTTTGTGAAACACCGCGTCGTGGGGTAGCCGGGGCTCCGGAAGCCGACTCGGTACGACAAAGAGATCTCTAAGGAAAACCGACCACAACCCTGGTGTGAGGTTTCCCGATAAGGGGAAGCCCACACTGACTTCAACGAGGAGGTGCAACAATGTTCCAGGTAACCGTAGAAATTTTCTCCGGCCGCCCGAATCCTTCGTGGCTGGTCAGCGGTCCCCAGGCCCAGGAAATCCTCAAAAACCTCACCAGGTCCCGTGAGGCCATGGCCGACGCTGATTCAGGAACTCAGAAGCTCGGGTATCGAGGGATTTCCATTGAACTCCTTGCCGACCAGGGAGAGAAAGAGTTTGATCTCCCTGGGACCTTCCTGATTGGAGGAGGCTCGTCCGCGGACGAGTCAAAAGGGCTGGAAATAGCCACGCGTCTGATCGAGACCGCACCGGCACCCGAGGCCGACGCGGCTACGCCCTTGGACGCTGACTTGAAGAAGCTCATTCTCTCGGAGATCGCCGCTTTCCCGGATGCGCTGGCCGCGATCGAGCCGGATCCCGGGTACTCCTCGGCGGCTGATGGGGTGGATCTGGATGTGCCGGCCGATGCTACGAGTTGCGGGATTGAGTTGGGCGCCTTCAATCCGGGATTCTGGAACAACGATCCGAACGTGTGCCGGAACAACAACTGTTACAACTACGGCACTAATCGGAAGACCAATACGTTTGCCCAGCCCGGAAGAGCCTCGGGCCGGTACCCATACCCGATGGCCTGCCCGGACGTTAGCCAGGCAGCCATCTCGGATGGTGCTCATGTCCGGTTCCACTGCTGCCCCGACACCGAAAAGCCGCGCTGGTTCGTAGCACTGGTTGTTTGGCCGGGAGGCGATTACCATTGGTATCGGAAGCACCGTGAAGGATTCTGGGGGCATAAGCCCGGCGGGACCCCTGCCAAGAACACCGACAACAGAGGAATCGTCATCGGTGATCCCCGCACCTGTGATCGGGGACCGTACACGCATTTCTGCGGCTTCTTCTACGTGTGCAAAAACGTGAGAGTCAGGTAGGATAGTACCGGAGAACTTACTCGGGACGAGAGGCGGCGTGAGAAACCACAACACGTGAACCTCTCGCCCCTTCTCCGGAGGTCATGGGAATGCAGGTGGAACTCGACATCTTCAGCGGTAGGCGGAACCCTTCCTGGGACCTCCACCCGGGCCAAGCCGATGAGTTCCTGAGACTGCTGCGACACCTACCTGCGACTGAGACCGTCGAGCCAATTCCAGACGGTCTAGGCTATCGCGGAATGATTGTGAGGCCCTCACGAGACGAAAAACGTGATCTCGACGAGATCGTCGTCTGCCGCGGTCGCGTGACAATCCGGCGAGGCGACGAGATCCACCAATTGATCGACGAAGATCATGCACTGGAGCGATGGCTGATCGGCACGGGCCGAGACACGTTGGGTGAGGATTTCTTCCGGGAAGTCTTGGACCTGATCCACGGAATCTAATGCCGGCGCTAAGAGGGGGAAGAAAGGGGCAACCCTGCTTTTGGCTCATTTGGACGTGCCTAGTCCAGCCCGGTCGCGAACAAGGTTCCGATGTCCGGCGATGAGTCCAGAACCGACTCCACTCCAACTATAGAACCGTGGGTACAACAGGGGAGCACACCGCTTCTCAACTTATTGACTGGATTCTTCCGAAAGGAGAAAGAAGATGGCCGCAGTTGTCACCTACAAAGTTGTTGAGGACCTTGATGGGAAACTTGGAAAAACAGCCAAAATCGCCTGCAATTTTTGGAATCGGTTCATAACGCCGAAATCGAATACCATAATCAGATTGGAGACATTCACGAGCCAGGGAAGGACGATTGCCGAGGCATATATGCCATGGGAATCCGGGGGTAGTTGGTATGGCAGGATAAGGTTCAATACAAAATATCTGGGGCAATTCACCGATTTTGAGATTGCCGGAACAATTATTCATGAGATTGGGCACACATTGGGTTTCGGCTGGGACCAATGGATGAATCTTTTTGATCATGATTCAGCAAGGTTTTACGCGGATCCCATCAGAACCGTCGAAGAATTAAAGGATATGCTGGTTGAGAAGGACGGTGGGCCGGGGACAGCCTATGCTCATTGGGATGAAGAAACCTTTGATAAGGAGCTTATGACGGGTTACAAGGATAAGGCTGAGCACGTATTGCCGGCGACTATCAAGATTATGGCGCTCCTTGGACACAGCGTCAACGAGAGTGTGAATCAGAAGACGGACCTAGACCTGCTAATGCAGGAGGTCGAAGGCGTGGCCTTTACTCGGAGTGATGAGATTAAGAAACTCAACCTGGAAGATTTCAGGCAGACTCCTCTCATGGAGGAGGTCTTTGCAGGAGGTGGACGCTGATTGTCAGACTGTTGGTTTGAAATCGGGATTCGGAATTCCGGGGACATAATGGCAATTTATTGTTGACGTGAAGGGTTCCCCTTACAGTGCGGCAGGGGTTTCGAGCAAACCGGTCATTCCGCGTATCAGGCAGTAAGCAACCCGCGGCAGCAGACCTTCTTCTTGGCTGCGATGGTTTCATCACCCGCGTTCAGAAAACGATGGGGCGGGTTGTGCGAAGGAAGAGAGTCCAGACAGGAAGGGTGGCAACAATTATGCGGATTGCCAAAAGTAATGTCCGTTTGGCCACGATATGATCAGCCTGGTTTTCAGACCGCATCGACGGGGCCTACTCTGTCAGAGGGTTATAAAGCCCGTCGTTCCCGCGAAAGCGGGAACCCAGGAAATCCCGCGTGCCGCGGGACTGGATTCCTGCTTCCGCAGGAATGACGAAACGGAGTGCCTGCAAATCGGACAAGAATTATGGCAACTGCTATAGGCGTTGCGTACTCAAAACCTGGAAGGAGACCTACGGTCATGGCTCAAGAATTCCAGTGCAAACAAACCGGATGCTCCGAGAAGGTAAGCTACGAACCTGATGAGGTCATAGCGTTACGGCTGCGGGAGTCAAAGCGCACCTCCATTCTGAAAGGCTCGAAAACCGTCTATCTGAAGTGCCCGAAAGGTCACACTCATCCTTACAATGTTGGTTCATAGGCGGAGGGGGTCCATCATGAACGGTGGCAATGAGCGGATCGAGCCAAAAATTGATGACCGTTACTGGTTTACATACTCGGAGAAGCTAATAGGCAAGGCTCAGGAAAGTAGGGACCAGGCTGCCGAGAAAATCCAGAAACTGGTCATATGGCTTTGGGGCATTTATACTGCCGGCGCTGCCGTGGGCTTTGCGTTGTCGGGCAAGGCCCTTTCACTCTGGCCAACAATACTGATTGCCGCGGCAAGCGCCTTCCTGATCGCTGTTTACTGGGGCACAATTTGGGTCCAGGTACCAGTTGTCGCTAAGTTCGATCCGCGCGCGCCCGCAGA
Source organism: Desulfomonile tiedjei (assembly GCA_016212925.1). Taxonomy (NCBI): domain Bacteria; kingdom Pseudomonadati; phylum Thermodesulfobacteriota; class Desulfomonilia; order Desulfomonilales; family Desulfomonilaceae; genus Desulfomonile; species Desulfomonile tiedjei. The sequence continues at coordinate 74,159 of JACRDF010000041.1, read as the reverse complement.
TATTAGAGAGGCATATAATGCCTGTGTCGTGGCTAAAGCTTGGCGATTGAAGGTCACTCTCTTTTTGTCGGTCTTGGCAGCTTTCATGGTTTCGCTGGCCCTCATTGTCGCGTCTGTGAGCGAAGGACAAAAGCCTGCGGTGCACGAATTCGCAGCCACGATTCACCCGGATGGGGACAAGCGTACGCTGTCTATTACCGGAGCGGTTGGCAAGACCAAAAAGGTGAAAGTACTTGTGCAGCCGGTGGTGTCCGGTAAAGAGTCCGGCAAAAGTAGCGAATTTGTACTAACGCCGACGGCCGGAGGGCTGCTGCAAACCAGCCTCCCCTTGGACCCTGGTATTACCGAGGCTGACGTGACGCTTGAATGGCAAGACCCATCCAAGATGAAAGTCCAACTTTCCAAGCGGGCGCTACAAGTGAACTAGACGATCAAGAGAAACGGAATTCTTCTTTTCTTAAGAAGAAAAAAGGGACATTCCACTTCTTGTCCACTGAAGGCAGTCCGTTACCGCACCGAGCACTGGCAGAGGGAGGCGGGGGCCTGCACAGCCTCCCACATCACATTCCGGCCTCGCAGCCGTCGAGAAACAGGGTCTCAAAAGTAGAATGTGCCCACGTGTTTTCCAGGCTACCCGAATACAGTAGCGCACCCATCGGTCAGATGGTTGCCACCGACCCACATCATCACATCGCTCCGAGTGGCAATCCGCGGCAGCAACCATCGACCCACCAGTGCCGGTGTTGCATCTCTATGCCCAGCCCGAAGATCCGAGATACTTCGCGGCACAGGAGGACTTCAGCGCCGCACATCCGTGGTTCCACGTAACCAAATTGGAAGCACGCAGTCATTTCCCCATGTTCGAGATGCCTGATGAAATGGCAACAGCCATCGAGAGGTTCGTTGCCTGAATTCCGCTCGGTTTGGCCGCGATTGGAAGGACGGTCCAAAGAAGAAAGCCGGGGCAAATTTGAAGGAGGGGCGTAATTGCGTTCAGTGTAGCAGGAACTCCGCTCATTCCTATTTTCCCACCAACATCTCCGTCTCATACGGATTCGCTTTCAAACGGTGAAGATTGTTTGATCCAAAATCAGCACGGACCTGAGGTCACTCAGGTCCGTGCGGGATCTACCTGATCCTTCAGTGTTTGAACGCGACCTGGTATCACGGATGTCGCACTTCATCATGTCAAGGGCTGGAATCGAGTCATTATCGCTTATGGTCATGTCAGGGCTCTGCAAGGACCTTTGTCTCCATGACGAGAATCGCGTCGGCTATGGACGGATGCCGCTGCCCGCCGAATGGGTATGCGGACAAATGTAGTTGACCAGAGGCCGAGCCGTGAGATACGGTCAGTTAGATAAAGAAACAGGCTCTTTCATAAATTTGAGGACGGGTCTTGTACTCTGTCCCCGCGTATGGGTGGGACCAAGTGGGGGACCTCTACAGGATCAAAGGAAGCAAGCCTTAAGGCTCAGAGTTCTCGAAAAAAGCAACTTGCCTCACGAATGAGGAGGCTTTACTAGCGGACATCCTGTTTGGTGGAAGGAGAGTGGCACAGTGTTACGACTATTGAAATGGGTTCTGGGGAAGAAGGAGAGAGTAGCGGGTCTCGCTCTCGTGGCCGCGATGATCGTGGGATTTCCGGCATCGAGCCCGGTCCGGGCCGAGGACATCACGCGGGGCTCAGTGACGGGCCAGACCGCGGCCAAGGGATACGACCACCCCGGACAGTACCTCCATGTTCTGCCGGTCACGATTGCGGAAAACATGGAGCCTGTCATTGTCCATGCCGAACAGGAAAAAGAAGCCAGGCAGAAGCTAGCCACCCTGGAGAAGAGTTTCGGCAAGAAGCCTAACATCCTTATCTTTATTATGGATGACGTGGGGTGGATGGACCCCGGCTTTAACGGGGGAGGCGAAGCGGTAGGCAATCCGACTCCGAACATGGATCGGTTGGCTCAGGCCGGCTTGATTCTCACCTCGACCTATTCGACACCGAGCTGCACGCCCACGCGAGCCACGATCCACTTGGGCCAGAATCCCCTGCATCATGGCCTGCTTCGCCCGCCGATGTACGGCGAGCCCGGTGGGTTGGACGGCGCGGTCACGGTGGCTACAGTCCTCCAGAAGCTGGGCTACGTCACTCAGGGCGTGGGTAAGTGGCACATGGGCGAAAACGAGGGCTCGTTACCTCAAAACGTTGGGTACGACGACTTCTACGGCTTCCTGGGCGTTTCCGACATGTACACCGAATGGCGCGACATCTACTTCAACCCGGAGATCGCGCTGAGTCCTTCTCGCTTCGCCATGATGCAGAAGCTCCCGTTCAACCACAACAACGTCCACTGCGTGAAAGGGAAGAAGGACGTTGAGAATGTGTACGAGATCAACCTCTCGACCATTGGGAACCTCGACCAGGACTGGGCGGACTATAGTGAAAAGTTCATCCGGAAGATGGTCAAGAGCGATCGACCCTGGTTCCTGTATCACGCGACGCGGGGCGCCCACTTCGACAACTACCCGAACGAAAAGTATGCGGGAAAGTCGCCGGCGAGGACAGTCTTTAGCGACGCCATGGTGGAGTCCGATGACATCCTGGGCCGACTGGTCCGGGCACTGGAGGAGACCGGCCAGTTGGACAACACCCTGATCGTGTTCACCTCGGACAACGGACCGGAGGGAGAAGTCCCGCCCCATGGCCGCTCGCCTTTCCGCGGACACAAGGGATCGAGCTGGGAAGGGGGCGTCCGAGTGCCGACGTTCGCCTTCTGGAAAGGTGTAATCTCGCAGCGGAAGTCCGACGGGCTATTGGATCTGGCGGACCTTTTCAATACCTGCATTTCGATTGCCGGCGCTCCCGGCGCGGAGGTCACCAAGTACTTACCAAAGGACCGGTACGTCGACGGCATCGACCAGACGTCGTTTCTGATCGCGGACAATGGCCTGTCCAATCGACGGAGCCGCATTTATACCCTCAACCAACACTTCTCCGCGGTCCGAATTGATGAGTTCAAGCTCATTGGCGTGCTGGAATTGGAGAAGGCTATTTTTCCAAGAGGCTACCAGGGCGGTTTTAGCGGCGCGATCGTCGCGGAGACCGGAGGGCCAACAATGGTCAACCTCTATACGGATCCTCAGGAGGATGTGACTGTGGGTATTCGCCACATCCCGGCCACAGTTGTGCTCGGCGCAGAGTATAACCGGTATTCTGAAGTCCTGAAGCGATTCCCGCCTCGCGTGAAAGTGGGGTTTACCAGCCCAAACTGATCACGAGAGTATCTTGGGGTGTTAAGCTCGAACTAATATTGGGTTTACTGAAGGAAGACTGGTAACACGGGTTCAAAAACAAGCAAAAACCCGGTTGGGGATAAAAGCCACTGCCGGAATACAGCGACCGGTACCCTACTGTTTTCTTGCAATGAAACCTTCGATATCGTGGCAAAACTCAGAGCGGCAATCGGAGGCAGCAGGCCTCCTTTTGTTTGACAGCAACGAACTCATCGGCCCTCTTGGGAAGAGGCTCGGCCTGGTATTCCGGTCAAAAATGCTCGTGTCAGATGAGGTGACCAACGGGAACGACGCCTTTGGCTTGTTCGCGGCATTCCCTTGCTTCAATGCTCACATGATCTTCGCCTCTCCATCAAGTATGGTATACTCGGAATTCTGAAGTTCATCGGAAGTCCGCGGACATGGAATCATTTGAGATCATTGGCGACATTTCCGAAATCGAAATCATCGCTGTCGGTAGTGCCATCCGAGAGATCGTACGATTACGGAAGCAATACGGTGAGAGCCGCTGGCGAAAACTCAAAGGAATTGCTATGATTCGCCTTGCTAATGGGCGAACACGGCGAGCCGAAATACACTGGTATGAAGCTCATGGCATAGGCAAGAAGGAATTCAAACGCAAGCGTTATTTGGACTAGACTCATGAAAACACGTTTTGCCGTGTGCGTTGACAACTCTGAGTACCCCGCTTCCTTGGAGGTCCACAAGATTTATCGCGTGATCCCGGATCAAGAGGCCGAGCGTGACGGAGATTTGCGCATCATTGATGAAAGCGGGGAAGATTACCTGTATCCTGCCAAGTATTTTGTGGCGATAGCCATGCCGCAAGAAACCGAACGGGCCCTCATGGATTCGTTTGATAGGACTTAGCGGTCTGCTTGATGAAGACTGCCAAGAGCCTGACATGCGATGGGATTGAAGCGAGGCAGGTCGGATCTTGAATTACATGGCTGGACAGGGCCTTTTAATGAGCGACCCTTCCTTCCGGGCCGAGAGCCGATGTTTCAGGGCCTGAATCCATCCACGTAGGGAGTTTCCGTCGATGGATACCGCCGCAACAAAGAAGAAAAAGCCCAAAGGGGATAACCGGATCGACAGACCCGTTAGCGATGAGGACTGGCCATGGGAGATCGCCTCAGACTTGGACGATTACATTGAGTTCCATGAAGGGGAGGTAGTTTTACGGGAAACGATGGCCCCGGCCACGCCTGGCCAGCGGGCCATTTATTCTTGCGTATGGTACGAATACGAGGTCTGTAATGGTGGGCATGAGCAATTCTTTTGGAACAGCACGGGTATCCTGTGCGATGAAGCGTTAGCCGGGTTCATTAGACTGGGGGCAACGGAATATGCTGCTGTGCTGAAAGCTGCTACTTCCCTATTCCCTAATGGAACTCCGTCCAAGGACAGAAAGACGCGTAAGGAACAACTGGAGAAAATCCCCAAAGAAGACCTGAACCGGCTGGACAATTCACTTTATGAACTCAAGGAGCAACAGGGCTTTGACGAGACTCTCATTCGGTATGTTAGGACACATCCTGAGGAGTTCTTCATTCAGTGAAGTGTGCGAAAACAAGAGCCATTTTGCTTTTGAGGCGTTGCTTCTGGCGTGTTGCTGAGTCGATTTGCACCACGATCTCATGTTGGCGACGGATCGTCCGGAATTCCCGGCTCAACTTACCTAATTCTCGACCCGAAGCGCAAAGTGGGCATGGTGTCCGGGGAATTCGAACCATGGAGGTCTTCTCATGAGCGCGTTCCCTATGTTCAACGGGAACCACATGGAAGCGCTTGCCCAAGTTCTGGGGGAAGAAGTCACGGGAAGCACGTTGACCAACATATTCCGTGCTTGTGGCATAGAGGACACCTCAGGGCAAAGCACAAAGTGGCGGCGCATTTATCACTCTCTCTTGGAAAGACAAAGTCAGGATCAATGCGGGAACAATATTGCAGCTTTCATTAAGGCGGTCATGTCTCCCGGCCGCTTCATTAATGCTAATGATCGTTTCGAGACCAGCCGGAGTAAATTGAATGCAATTCTTCTGTTCGATGGGCTGGAGTTGAATAAGGAAGGCGAGTTCCGGAAGGTTAAGGCAGCCCGAACAATCAGGGAAGCGGAAGAGCGGGCGCAGGTACTGAGGAAGAAACTATCAGAACGGAAGGTTCATGAAGAGGTGATGAAGTACTGCAGTGCTGAACTATTGCAAGACAACTACTTTCACGCAGTCTTTGAGGCGGCCAAGAGCCTCTCACAGCGGATCAGAGACCGAACGGGGTTGCAGTCTGACGGCGCGGCGTTACTGGATGAAACCTTCTCTCTGAAAAAACCATTGCTTGCTTTCAATTACCTTCAAACGGAAACAGAACGGTCAGAACACACAGGCTTTGCTCTGTTGCTCAAAGGATGTTTCTGCGCCATCAGGAATCCACTCGCGCACGAGCCAAAAATACTCTGGAAGGGTGAAGATGATGCTGCGGACTATTTGACTCTTATCTCGCTGCTTCATCGAAAACTCGATGAGGCTTTTGTTGTTCCGTACCCAACGAAATGAGATCGAAACCGGGCAATGTGGCATTACCATAGCCGTTGGAACTTGCTCAATATGGGCCTCCTCGGAAAGCAATCACATAACCACCAGTTCGATGCGCGAGAAAGGAAAGAGGCAATGAGCAGGACCGTGCAGGCAATCGTCATTGCTCTGTTTAGTACACTTGTTTTTACTGTGGCCGCGGCGGCACAACAGATCAGTGTTAAGAAACTTCCAGCATCCGTGGTCAAGACAGTTCCGCAATGCGGAGACACGAGCGTTGACCCGGATTCAAACGAGATTTCTATAGCTTTCAGCAAAGATATGTTGAACCAGAGTTGGTCTTTCGTCCAGTTGTCAGGAGAATCATTTCCCAAGCTGATCGGAAGTCCCAAGTACTTGAACGACAAGCGCACCTGCGTGGTAAAGGTTGCACTGGAAGCCGAGAAGACTTACGCGATATGGCTCAATTCCGAAGCCTTCCGGAATTTCAGAGATTTGGACAATCAGCCTGCTGTCCCGTACCTTCTCGTGTTCAGGACGGGGAAGAGAAAATAGGCCATTCAGAGTGCAACCATTCGGGACCGGCCTGGTGCATGATATTTCTTGGAGACAACCATGGAAAGCAGACGTTCATTCCTCATGAAATGGATCATGTGTCTAATCGCCTTTGCCACTACATACAATGTTCAAGCCGGCGACAGGGAATCGCAGCTCAAAGGCGGCCGAAAGATAAATAAAGCCCTTGTGCTTTGGTACAGCCAAACAGGCCACACGAAAATACATGGCAGGCTCATAGCTCATGTTTGGGAGAAGCTCGGGTTGAATGTTGTTGCTTCCGAAGTGAGAGAATTTGATAAAAGATCTATAAACGACTTTGATCTCATTTTGATAGGTACTCCGGTCTTTTACTATGACATTCCGGGCTATGTAAGTGATTGGATAAAGTCCTTGCCTTCCCTGGACGGAATTCCGGTTGCTTCTTTTGTTACTTACGGCGGTCCCGAAGGCGATCAGCATAATGCTGCCTGCACAACACTTGAGCTGCTTGCCGAGAAGGGTGGAGTCCCTGTGGGCATGCGAACCTTTATGAATATGGGGACTATGCCTACCGTGTGGTCGGATGAACATGTTCCGGAGAATCTTTGGAACAACAGACACCTCCCGAATGAACAAACATATTCCGATGTACGAAGTTATGCCTCCTTCCTGGTTGAGCAAGTGAAGCAGGGCAATCATATTAGAGTCCACAAACAACTAACCCTCAGAAGAATGGTGACCTTTCTTGGCCCTATCTGGTGGACCAAACTCACCGTCAGCAAGCACACTATTGACAAGGACAAATGTACCAAATGTGGAACATGCCAGTCAAAATGCCCTGTGCGTGCTATTGATCCTGTGTCGGGACATGTGGACAAAGAGCGTTGTGTTCTTTGTTTCGGGTGCCTCAACAATTGCCCGGCCCAGGCAATCGTCATGGAATATGGAGGTAGAAAGCTCTTTGGCTTCTGGGAGTTGCTTAGACGAAAAGGCATCACCATCAAGGAACCGGAAGAACTGCGGCATGCTAACGCGAAAAGCAGCGGTCGAGAAAACGGGATCCTCAGACCTGGAAAGAAATGTAGCCCTCATGGCCAAGGATAAAAGCAAGCTGAACCAGAAGTACCAGGTATGGATAGAGGCTCGCCAGCGCCACAAGCTGTCTGATGCTCAAGTTCAAATGGCACGCGAACTGGGGATGAATCCCGAAAAACTCGGCAAGCTGGACAACCACAACCAAGAGCCGTGGAAGATGCCGCTTAAGCGCTATATAGAGCACCTCTACTTCAAACGTTTAGGCAGAGAGCGACCGGACGTCGTAATGTCCATCGAGGAGCTTGTCCGTTGCAGGGAACAGAAGAAGGCTGAGAAGCGCGAGACAAAGCTGCGGCATCAGCAGATGGAAACGGCCAACCAAACACAATCCGAGGTAAACGACCCATGAGCGAGTACCAGTACTACGAATTTCGGGCCGTGGATCGTCCGTTGGCGCAGTGGGAGATGGACGAGCTGAGAGCCTGCTCCTCCCGCGCCCGGATTTCGCCTCACAGTTTTGTCAACTTCTACAACTGGGGTAACTTCAAAGGCGATCCGGACGAATGGATGGAAAAGTACTTCGACGCGTTTCTCTATCTCGCCAACTGGGGTACCCGGTGGCTCATGCTCCGCGTGCCCAAGCGATTGCTCGACCCCGGTACCGCACGGGAATACTGCACCGATGACGCCCTCTCCTGCCGCACCAAGGGCGACCACCTCATCCTGTCGTTTCTCTCCGAGGAAGAAGCAGACGAATGGGACGAAGAAGAGCATTTCCTGGCATCCCTGTTGCCACTCCGGTCGGACCTGATGCAAGGCGACTATCGCTGCCTCTACCTAGGATGGCTGCTTGCGGTTCAGGTAGGCGAAGTGGACGATGATGATCTGGAACCGCCCCTGCCCCCGGGTCTCGGCGCGCTAAATGCACAGCTTCGAAGTCTGGTGGATTTCTTGAACATCGACCTTGACCTGATCGCCGCGGCCGAGGAGAAAAGCAAAACGGTGCCTGCTAGAGGCCTGTCCAAGGAAGACACCTCCCGATGGTTGGCCAAGTTGCCGTCGAGCGACAAGGACGACGTGCTCATGAGGTTACTAGGCGGCGAGGATCCGCACGTCGGCGCCGAACTCAGGAACCGCATGCTACGCGAAATTCGTGGCGAAGGGGAGTTGGGCAGCCGTTCTACCACGAGCGCGAGGCGAACCGCAGGCCAACTTCTCGCTCGATGCGAGGTGATCGAGGAACAACGACGGAAGCGGCAAGATGAGCGGCAGGCACGGGAAAGGGCTCAGCGGGAGCGAACCGAGGCCGAAGAACGCAGGAAGCGGCTGGAATCTCTCGCAGGCAAAGAGAACGCTGTGTGGGAGCAAGTCGACAAACTAATCGGCACCAGGCAACCCGCACGGTACGACGAAGCTGTCGCACTTCTCAAGGATCTGCACGACTTGGCCCATATGAAAGGGACCAGCGCTGAATTTGGGCACCGCATGAACGCTCTTTACCGAGAACACGCAAAGAAAGTCACCCTCCTGGACAGATTCCGGGAAGCGGACCTTTCAAGCTAAGAGGGGCACGCCCAGTCAGTCGGAAAGCGGTGAAAGGCCGGGGTGGTCGAGTCTAGGGAATTGACATTACAAACGATTATTATCTGCTCCCCTTAGGACGCCTAGACAAGCCATCGGGCAGACAGGAGTTCTTCCGCTTGACACCGAGGCCTGCATCCGCCACTTTGCATGAACACAAATTCCTTCATGAGCAATAAGAGGAGATGCGATTCATGAGCATAGTCGATCTCAAGAAAGAGGGCGATGTCTTCATTCTTACCATGCAAAGCGGAGAAAATCGGTTTAACCGAACCTTTATCGACGCCATGAACGAGGCCCTGGACACAGTGGAAAAATCGGAAGGCCCGGCAGCGCTCGTGACCACCGGTGGCGAAGACAAGTTCTACTCTAATGGACTGGACTTGGCATGGCTCAGCGGCGACGGTCAGACAGAGGCCCCCGAATTCATCAAGCGCGTCCTGAAATTCCTTGGACGAGTTATGGCATTTCCGGTGCCCACTGTGGCCGCGATTAACGGGCACGTTTTCGCAGCCGGAGCCATGCTGGCCCTGGCCCATGATTTCCGGGTCATGCGGGCCGACCGGGGGTTTTTCTGCCTGCCCGAAGTGGATATCAACATTCCGTTTGTCCCCGGCATGACGGCCCTGATCAAAAGCCGGCTCACACCGAATACGTTTCGCTACTCGCTCCTGACCGGCGCCCGGATAGGCGGAGTCGCAGCGAAAGAAATGGGGATTGTCGATGAGGCCGTACCGGCCGATGATGTGCTGCCACGTGCAATAGCCGCGATTGCGCCCTTGGCCAACAAAGACCGACACACCTACGCAGCGATCAAAAGAGGGATGTACGCTGATACGCTGGCTATCTTGGAAGAGGGCGTTTTACCCGAACAGAGCACGATAGCCTTGTAAGATGGCGACTTTTGGGACAATCCCGAGCAGAATGGCTGGCGAACATATCGAGGTGCCATGGGCCAAACGGTTGATTCAACTGTTTGCCGTCTTGGCAGGAGTGAAGAGAGGGTGTACGAGGATAAACCAACAGAAGAGTTCGCATTCGGGCCGGTGCCCACTTGTTTGAATACCCCGCAGGGGCCCATCGAGTACGTTGCCGCCGGAGAAGGACCCACCGTGCTGGCAATCCATGGTGCTATGGGTGGGTACGATCAAGGACAAATCCTCGTGCGCACGCTCGGTGAACCCGGGTACCGATATGTGGCTGTGTCCCGCCCCGGCTACCTCGGCACCCCGATCACTGCCGGGCGCACCCCGGAGGAACAGGCCGACCTTTATGCGAGACTACTCGATGGGCTCGGAATCCGACAAACGGCAATCATGGCGATCTCCGGAGGCGGCCCCAGCGCGATTCATTTCGCATTGCGCCACAGCGATCGTTGCTGGGGCCTTGTCCTGATCTCGACGTGTGGCGGCAAGTTGGACGTTCGCATACCGCTCTCGTTTCAGCTTATGAAGCTGCTGGCGCGCTGGCCCGCGTTCTGCGCCATGATGCAGAGAAGGACTAAAAAGGACCTGGAACGGGCCCTCCGCCGCTCGATCGTTGACCCCAACATTCGGGCACGCACGGCCCAAGATCCGCATGTGAGGCCATTGCTGGAGGAACTGTTGGTTGGCGGATTCGACCGGATGGCTCTTCGGCTTCCCGGGACGGAAAACGACATCGCAATAACGCGGACGACCACGTACCCATTGGAGCAAATCGCAGTCCCTGTCCTGGTCGTTCATGGCACGGACGATCGCATGGTGCCGTTTGCTCGGCATGGCAAGTCGCTTGCGGAACTCATACCTGGGGCCCAACTGCTCCCTGTGGAGGGCGGCGAGCATGTGTCCATATTCACGCACCGCGAAGAAGTCAGGGCACGAGTCACGCGATTCCTCCGTGATCTGGCACCCGGAGCCGTTGAAGAAAAGTAGCCGTGCGTGCGCGGACTACTGAGTTCCAGGAGCACAATATTTGGTTCTTGACGAGAAAAGCCCTCAAGTGGGAGGCGGGGAAATGTAACGGGTTCCACGGGCGATTGCCGACGGAGTCTACGCCACGTCGCACAAAGCGGCCGGCGCAGACGCCGTGACTTCCGGCTTGAGGGCCTTAGGTATAACCCGCCACCAGACACTGCATGAGCCGGGGAAACACACGTGGTTGCACCCACTATTAACGAAATTCGCCAGGCAGCGGAACGCATTCGGCCATACGCTCACCGCACGCCGGTGCTCACCTGCGCCAGTCTGGACCGGCAGGTGGGCGCCAAGGTCTTTCTTAAATGTGAAAACCTGCAAAAGGTCGGGGCATTCAAGTTTCGCGGGGCATGCAATGCCGTGTTCTCGCTCACTGATACCGAGGCCGCACGAGGAGTGGTGACTCATTCGTCAGGCAATCACGCGCAGGCGCTCGCGCTGGCCGCGCGGCTTCGCGGAATTCAGGCATACATTGTTATGCCTCATAACGCCCCGGCGGTGAAAACCGCAGCGGTGGAAGCCTACGGAGGCAAAATCACTTTCTGCGAACCAACCCTCGAAGCGCGGGAATCCATGCTGGAGAAGGTGCTTGCTGAAACCGGGGCGACAGTGGTTCACCCGTACAATAATTATCAGGTCATGGCAGGCCAGGGTACCGCGACGCTGGAGTTGTTGCAGGATTTCCCGGACTTGGAAGTGGTCGTAACTCCTGTGGGAGGCGGCGGGCTGTTGAGCGGCACCGCGATAGCGGCGATGGAACTTTCACCCGGTATCCGAGTCATCGCGGCCGAACCCGAACAAGCCGACGACGCTTTCCGTTCGCTGGCCGCGGGAAGAATCATACCATCGGCCAATCCTCAAACCATCGCGGACGGGCTTCGGGGTTCACTCGGAGACCTCACCTTCCCTATCATACAGAGGCGTGTCGAGCAGATCGTGACGGTAAGCGAACCGGGCATTGTCGCAGCCATGAAGTTCGTATGGGAACGAGCGAAAATCATAATCGAGCCTTCGGCCGCTGTGGCGGTAGGTGCCCTGTGGGAACGCAAAATAGACCTGACCGGTCTGCGAGTGGGCGTCATACTTTCGGGTGGGAATGTAGACCTGGATAAGCTTCCGTGGCAAAGTCATCATAGCGATTGCCCGAAATGATGTCCGTTCAACAGCGCATCATCGGACCCGGAAGGCCGACGGTCCGGGACTGCCTACTCCGTCATTCCGGCAAAAGCCGCAATCCGGACGTCGTCCCGACGAAAGTCGGGAACCAGGTTTATACTGATTCGCATTGGAAATGGCACTTCAAATCGGGGGTCATTCACGCGTAGGGGCATCCCGCGTCCCGCGGGACCGTGCCCCTACCGGCTGATTTTCGCGACGGCTTTACCCTGATCTCAACACGTCCCCGTAGAGCCAAATTCTGTAGACCAAGCATCCCCGCCTAGAGCGCGGCCGCAATGGCCCGTGTAAGGTCCTCGGTCGTCGCTCTCCCGCCAAGATCCGGCGTTAGGGGCGCATTGGCCGAGCTTAGTACGGTCTCGATTGCGCGAAGGACCGCGGCCCCTGCCTCCCCTTCCCCGAGATGTTCGAGCATCATCGCTGTAGCCCAGATCTGGCCGATCGGATTCGCAATCCCCTGGCCGGCTATGTCCGGCGCGGACCCGTGTACCGGCTCGAACATCGAGGGGAACCTGCCCTCCGGATTGATGTTGGCCGACGGTGCGACAGCGATTGTCCCGGTGACGCCTGGACCAAGATCGGAGAGGATGTCCCCGAACAAGTTGCTTGCCACCACGACATCGAAGCGCTCCGGTGACATCACGAAGCGGGCGCAGAGGATGTCGATGTGATACTGGTCGGTACGAATGCCGGGATACTCGCCCGAGATCTCATGGAACCGCTCATCCCAGAAAGGCATCGAGTGGTATATGCCGTTCGACTTGGTTGCAGACGTGACGTGATCCCGGCCCAACCGCTTCGTGAGATCGAACGCGTAGCGTATAATGCGGTCCGTGCCGCGCCGCGTAAAAACGGAAGTTTGAAGGACCATCTCTGTCGGGCCCACGCCAAACCGGCCGCCAAGCTGAGAATACTCGCCCTCGGTGTTCTCTCGGACGACCCAGAAGTCGATGTCGCCCGGTTTGCGATCGCGAACCGCGGGCGTTATACCGGGCAAGAGGCGGACGGGACGAAGGTTCACATATTGATCGAACTCGCGACGGATAGGGATTAGTAATCCCCATAGTGAAATGTGATCGGGCACGCCTGGGAAGCCGACTGCGCCCAACAGGATCGCATGGTGGTCTCGGAGGCGTTCGATGCCATCCTCAGGCATCATGCGCCCCGTTGCTTTGTAGGTCTCGCAGCTCCAGTCGAAGCCGTGCAAAGCGAACTCAACCCCGAACTTGGCATTGACGGCATCGAGGACACGCAGCGCAGCGGGCACAACCTCTTTGCCGATACCGTCGCCGGGAATGACTGCAATCTCGTATTTATTCATGGTAAGGTCCACCCACTCGCGAAATTGTGCAAAGTAAGCTCGGAATCAGCGAAAAGACCTTGTTGATGGTCGGGGCCATTGATAATTCCTGCCAGGAGAAACGGGCATCCGCGCCATGAGAAACCCAAGGCAACTTGGCCGTCCTGCTCCATAGCCGGTCGCTGCGATGCCTTATACCAGGTCGCGTTCAAACAGTGAAAAGTCTGTTAGATCCAGTGAAGACCTGGGCAAGCTGTGGACCGTGGCGCCCCAGGGCCGCTCCTGATTGGCTGTTGGGTGCCACTGACCTGGGCACCAGGTCAGTGGTGATTTGGACCTATGGTACTTGCCAAAATCGATGTCCGCCGGCCCCCAACGACCCCCCTGCCATTTCTGCGTTGCTCACCCCGTCGTTCCCGCGAAGCCGGGAACCTTGTAGGCACCGGCCTCCGTGCCGGTGCACATTTTGGCCGGCAGGGACGCCGGCCCTACGATTCCTGCCTCCGCAGGAATGACGGAATGGAGTTGCCTCGAATCTGACAAAAATTTGGCAACTACCATAAATCATCTTCACCGTTTGAAAGCGAACTCGTATTATGTAGCGACCCACGCGGAGTTATTTACCGCACATGCCAAGAAGCTCTCGCCGGAGCTTCCCAGGATCGGCTGCTGCTCGAACCCTTTCTTGCCCTCCGGCCGGGGCCTTGGCCGCAGCTCGTTGTGCGAGGCTGGAGAGCCCGTATGCCAGAGCCTTGCCCCTAACCGGATTCAGGTTGGCCTGATCCGGGAGGCTTTTCAGCGCCCCATTCAGATTTCTGAAGGCTTCGTTTATCTGCGCCTGAGCAGCCTGATCGTCAAGCCCTTGAGCACCATCCACCTGACCTACGAACTCTTCGACAGCTGCACAAACCTCCGCGGGCAGCGGCCCCACGAATTGGCTCTGCTTCATGGCCTGCCTCTTAGCGGCCGCTGACCATACAGAGCCTGCCTTGAGCACCCCCACGAATGCCAGGAGCAAAATTATGCCACCCGAGATTAGAACTGCTCCCACGGCCTTGCCTGTGGTGGTCTTGTGGATCTCTCTCAGGCCGATAGCCGTCAAGACCAGCCCCCACAGGCTGGCCAACTGCCCCACGAACGGAATCGCATGAAACAAGTTCGTGACCGAGGCGTACCCGACAACCCGAAACGTTGCTTGGAATCCTTCGTCCGCACCTTTGAGAAGGTAAAGGAATCCGTGGAGCATGCCGCTCCAGACGAAAAAGGCAATGGGAATGAAAATCAACGAACCGACAAATACAAAAGCCATCCCGAAGATGAGAGCAAAGAACCCCAGCCCACCACCGAAGAACAATTTAGACCAAAGAAACGCGAGGACAACGCTCACCACAGCGGACATGGCCCCAAATAGGATTGGGTTGAAGTATCCGTCGCGTGGCGGAAGCCGGGAGAAGAACCTTGTGGGCGTAAGGAGAGATCTGGTCACGGTTTGTATGTAGGCGCTCATGGTGCCGTAGTTTTCTCTCTCTTCCCACGGGCAGTCTTTGTCTTCATCACGGCCGCGTTCGGGCGGCAACATATCGTGAGGTTGGGTGCCGGGGTCCGCGGCAGCTCTGGCAGCTCTCATGTCCAGCCACTGACCGCAGTGCGCACAACGCGGAGCATTCTGCGGAATCTCTTGTCGGCAGAACGGGCATGGCTTGGTCCCTTTGGGCTCCTGCTGCCGAACGTCCTCAGCGGCCAAATGTCCGCTCTCGATAAGGTCTTTCCTTGCTTGCGCCAGCTTACCCGGACTCAGGTCGTGGCGCCGCATGATCTCGGCATCGTGCAAGCCGCCCTTGATATCGGCGGCAATCGCAGCGAGCGGTTCCGGGAGTTTCGGCAGTGCTGAGGCTTTGCGTTCGGGTGCCGGAGCCGGCTCGCGTCGAGCCTCGGCCTGGGCTGGTATGGGTCCGGACTGAGTCGACCGGCCTTTCAAAAGAGACGCATCGAGAACTCCAACTTCCAGCAGCTTCTTGAACGCGGATTCGAGACCTTTGGAACTAAGGCCGTACTTTTCCATCAGGTCCGTATCACCCATGCCCGACTTGATGTCTTTCAAGAGTTCCTTGGCGCTGATTTTCTGTTTGCCCATATCTCATACCTCTAAGACCGGGCCGCAGGCCCCCGGGTGGCGGCTTTCCTGATGACAGCCGATAACCAGGGCCGGCCACGTGGTGACTATACCATGCTTTGGTGAGTTCCCACAGGCTCTTCGACGGGGGAATGATGAGCACCCTCCCCTCCGCTTCCCTGGAAATCCGCAAGATTTATCGCGTGATCCCGGATCAAGATGCCGAGCGTGAAAGAGATTTAAGCATCATTCATGAACGTGGGGAAGAATATCCACATCCTGGCAAGCATACGTGCCCATAAGCATGTCGCAGGAAACCGAACTTGCTTTCATGAATTCATTTGACAGAACATAAGATAAAGGAGGATAAAGAGTTCCAAAAGCGAGTACCAGTGAAACCGGGGGGAATCATTCGTGCCATGCGGACAACACCGTATTGTGAATGCCGATCCGCAAGACACGCCGTGATAAAACGGTCAGCGCAACGCAATCCGGCCGCGTTTCGTGCGGTTGGGAAAGCAACATTCCTTATTTTGTGAGGATCAACCTGATTATTGTTGGCCCTAAACAAACGAAAACACCACCAATGGAACTGCGAGAAAACAAGAAAGAGAAAATCGAGGACAAAGAGTTTTGCGCTGATTTGAGTAAAGCTGACTTGTCCCGTAAGGAATTCGTCCGAGTGTATGCCGTGGACAAGGTTTTCACCGATGTCGTCTTTAGGCAATGCGTCCTTACATCGTGTTACTTCAGGAATTGCGGGTTCATTAATTGCGATTTTACGGGGGCCAGTATCAAGGACTGCAATTTTAGAGGAGCACAGTTCGAAAAGTGCAATTTTAGGTACACAATCTGGGAGAAGACCTTGCTTGATGAGCGCTTCCTGGATACCTGTCTGCCAAGTGAAGAAAACCTTGCTCGCGATCTAGTGAGATCGTTGCGAACGAACTTCGCGCAGATAGGGAACTACGAGGCTGTAAATAAAGCAGCAGCAATGGAAGTGAAACTGACAGGCCAACATCTTTACAACGCGGCCTATTCTCACCAGTCCTATTACCGCGCGAAATATAAAGGACAAGCCCGTTTAGCGCATGTACTGCGGCACTTACGCTGGAAAGCCCTGGAATTGCTTTGGGGTAATGGGGAAAGCATCTTCCGAGTTGCTCTAACAGGTCTTGTCGTTATTATCGTTGTGGCTGTTTTCTACTGGTGCAACACGGCTGGGGTCTCGCTCCCAGAATCTTTCCTAGAGGCGCTCGGGCACTTCTGGGGTGTCCAATATCGTGGGCCGATGCCCATGACTTACGGTGTCCTGCTTGCGGTGCCCCGGTACGTTCTCATTGGCCTGTTTGTAGCAATTATGGTGAAGAGGTTATCTCGGCGGTGAATGACGAAATATATATATTTGGGTCCGCGGTTCGCGGTGAGGTATCACCAACTTCGGACGTCGATGTACTAGTCATCGCGACGCAGGGTGCCCGTGCAGAATATCCAGCATCATGGAGCGTTTACTCGCCCGAAATCATCGAGTCGTACTTTCGTGAAGGGCGCTTATTCGCATGGCATCTTCATCTGGAGGCACAGCGCATCTTCCCGCTCGAAGGTGCGTCCTATTTGGAGCGACTTGGGGCGCCAGCCTCATATACTTCGGCTCAATCAGATATTTCTGACCTTGAATTTATGTTGGCTGAGTCGCTCATGGAAATCCGGTCAGAAACCAACAGCCTGATCTACGAACTCGGTATCGTGTATACAGCGATTCGAGACATAGCCATGGCCGCGTCATGGATTATCTTGGAAAAGCCAAGCTTCTCTAGATATACGCCATACATTCTTCCTACGGCTTGCCCGCTTCCAATTGATGCATATCGCGGAGCCATGCTTGCGCGACACCAAGCGACCCGCGGTACTGTATATCCGTTTGACCCGGGGGTTGTCGCCTCCCAGGTACTCGCGTCACCTGTCCTCGAATGGGCAAACAATCTCAGGAGAGCAATATGCCCAATTCCTTCTTGAACAAAGTCTCCGCCGAGCGGCGTGTCCTATCCGTAATTAACGCCCGTTTTCGGGGCGACAAACAGTTAGCTGGTCTATCTAAGTCAGCGATCGATTTGTGGCAACGCACAGTGGGTGCTCAGGTAACTGGTGAGGTTATAGAGACATTAATAGCCCTCGCTGACATGTGTCAGAGCCTCTCGGATAGAAGCCATGAATCGTTCAGACCGCTTAAACGAGATGTGGAAGAACGGCTTGAGGCAGCGCTTCTTACATTAAATACCGCCATCCATCAACTCAAACATGAAGAGTAACAATCGCGTCGACACGAAAAAGGGGACAAGGGAGAATTCTGGGGACACAAAACCCATTTATTGTTGCCGCGTGAGCGGCTCTCTCATACGGTAGCTCTGTGACCGGACTTTCGCGAATCCATGAGGGTTCTCGGCGGCGTACCAGCATGAGATCCCATTGCGAGGCCATGGGCGGCAGCAAACCTTCTTCTGTTTGACACCGAAGAGTTTATCGCCCTTCTTAATAAAACTCTTGGGCGGGTGATCCAAAGAAAAAAGCCGGGGCCAAAAAGAAGGGCGGACACGATGGAGCGTAGCGCACGTGGAACTTCCGCTGGACTACCGTCCGTATTGAGGATAAATTGTCGATAGAGGTGGACAAAAATGACAAGGGTCCAAAAACTGGAACAGGAAATCAAGGAACTCTCTTCCAGTGAGCTTGCAGCCTTTCGGGAATGGTTCCAGGAGTACGATGCCACCGAGTGGGACAGGCAGATTCAAGACGATGCTATTGCAGGGAAGTTCGATAAACTCGCAAAAAAAGCCCTTGCAGACCACAAGGCAGGAAGAACAAGGGAAATTTGAAGCATTTTGCGTCACCCGACTTTTGGGCGGGCTAAAGAAGGCGGTTAGTGGGCACGATGGAGGATGGTGTACCAGGGACTAACGAAATGTGGTTTCTATCGCTTCATGCGCGGCGAGCGCTTTTCTTAGGAGCATCACCTTTTTCCAGGCAGTTTCTTTCCAAACTACATACTGCATCCTCATGGCAAGCCTGCCGGAAGCGACAGGCATCTTCCGAACAATCAGCATATCCTCTGTTGAAGCAGTCAGAGTAACCGGCTCTGAGTTGGGAAGCTCGAATTCTGTCCGTATATCTTGCTCGTATGCACGCCAGGCAGTACCCATGCGAGATGTCGATATCTGTCGCATGAACATCGCCCCATTCTGTCCCACAAAGTAAACACCTGTATTTTAGCATTTCTTGAAGGCCTCCTGGGCTCGCTCTTTCGTGCCGCGTCGCCCTGAAAGTCTTGAGAAGCATAAGACGTGCCAACCACGGCCACGCCTTGCGACGCAAGTCGGACTGGCTTAGCATGGCTCGTGGAATTTTTCCAGAAATTTTTCAGGACCATGCGCGAAGAGCCTGAGAGCTATGGAGTAAGTTCCACATGTGGGGATCAATTTCCCCAACTCGCACCGGCGGGGTTCGGGCCAAACCGCGGCGTGGTCGTTTGTCAAACGTCTGACTCCGAGGTCGTGTTTGTGAGGCCGGGAGCCGCGGACGCCAGCCAGGGCAGGCGATTCTCGCCGAAGCATGAGGGGTGTCTTGCTGCGGTTGCCGGCCTTCATCGAGTCGCCGTGCCTTTCGACAGTACCTGAATAAGTCCTTTTCGCAATTCTTGTGCTGCTGAGGCGGCCTGGCTAAAGACCTCTTCGACCTTGCCAAAATCAAGCATCCTGACGTCACGGATCTGCGGCCATACATAGATGTCCGGCTTGAGCCTCTTCAGTTTATGGGTTAGGATCGTTGTCTGCATGATGTCGAAGGTCCCGAGCACTGACTCCAACGCATTTGGGACCTCGGGGCCGTCGGCAACCCGCACTCTACTGACGTTCACAGCGATGATGAAGTCCGCACGGCCTACAAGCAGGTCATAGGGCACCAGGTTGACGACACCGCCGTCCACCAGAATTCTCCCATCTACGGAAACGGGTGAAAAGACCCCTGGGACAGCCATGCTGGCATGTATGGCTGTTAGCAACGCACCCTTTCCAAACACGACCTCCTCAGCCGACCAATAATCGGCTGCAACGACGAGCAGGGGAATTTCCAGATCTTCAAACTTGTCCACCTTGATTTCCTGGAGCAGCGAATTCAGGATGCCCTGCGCATTGATCAACCCACTGCCCGAGAAGTCCGGTTTGAAAGCATAAACCCACCTAAGCAAGTCTTCCCTTTTCTCTATGACGTCCCGCCACGTATCATTCCTGAGAATGAGACGTCTTTCGATAACCTCCCTGATCTCTCTGGCGGACATTCCCGATGCATACAGGGCGCCGACAATCGCCCCCATGCTGGTGCCCGATATAACGGCAGGACGGATCCGCAGATCGTCCAGAACTTGAAGCATGGGGATATGGGCCAGGCCTCTCACGCCGCCGCCGCCCAGAGCGATACCCACGTTCATGGGTTACACCTCCTGACACAGAGTAGCTTCCCTGTTTGTCATTTGCCGCATCGTACCACACATCCGAGTCTTTTGCTTCGGCGGATGTTCCTCGCTTGGGGTCTCGACTTCGTCACGCTTGATCATTGGCTATGATTGCTTTGAGGGGATGGAAGGCAATGTGGGATAAGATTCCTTGAAAGTTGCTCCAAGCGAGCCTCAGCACTCGGAGGCACACACGGCGTCAGGAGACTTTCTTCCGCTTGACAGCGACTGGTTAATAGGCCACCTTGGGGTGGCGGGAACGCGTCCTGAAGGCCAGGGACCTTCTCCGGCACGCTCACCTAGCCTGTATGTGGAGCTTTCAGCCTGAAGGCTTCCCAACAATTCCAATCGCAGCTCAAAGGGTAACACAATGGCCATAGCGCATGTAAAAGACATAGACATCTATTTCGAAATTCACGGCAGTGGACCGCCGCTTGTCCTGATCATGGGACTAAGGAGAAATGCGGAGTGGTGGTATCGCCAGATCCCGGAATTATCCAAGCACTTCACCGTAATCGCTTTCGACAATCGAGGCGCGGGAAGATCCGACAAGCCTGAGATGGAATACTCTATCCGGCTCTTTGCAGATGATACCGCGGAGCTGATGAATTTCCTGGAAATTCCCAGAGCCCACATCCTCGGCGTCTCCATGGGAGGATACATCGCTCAGGAATTGGCCATCAACTACCCGGACAAGGTCAATGGGCTGATCTTGGGTTGCACCAGCTGCGGTGGACGCCGAGCGGTGATGATGCCGAACGACAGGATGGAGAAATTCAAGGCCAACAAGGGGTTAACGCCGGAGCAGATATTGAGAAAGGATATGGATCTATTATTCTCAGATCGTTTCGTCCAAGAGCAACCCGAGTGGATCGAAGAATTTGTGAGCATCTCACTCCGTTATTATCAACCTGCCGATGCTTTCTTCCGGCAACTCGATGCCTGCCTGAAGCACGACACCGTGGATCGGGTCAGCGAGATATCCTCGGCCACGATGATCATGACCGGAGACGACGATCTTTTGGTCCCGTCGGAAAACTCGCTCATTCTGAAGGAACTTATGCCCGCAGCCGACTTGGAACTCTTTGCAGGGTGTCGGCACTGCTTTTTCTTGGAAGAGTCCGCAACGTTTAACAACTCGGTCGTCCGCTTTTTCCAGTCGGTTCGTTGATTGCCGCGGCGGGAGCAAGATCCGTGATTGCGTGAACACTAGACGATTGACAGTAGCCGCCAAAATCGCCTATCGTGCTTCTAGCGTTTGCACTCTGCGCTCGGCGCCCCGTGCCGAGGCGGGTGGAAAGGAAATCAACAGGAGAAACTTTGGACAGCATTCCCGTTTCGTGTCCCACAATGCCGGACATGGCTGAAGTTCAGGAATTAATCAAGGAGAACTTCTACCCCCGCGAAAACCAAGCAGCGGACATCGAAAGTCAGTTCGAAGATGCGTTGCAGCGATTTGTGCACTGCGAGCACGCTGTTGCAGTATCGAGTTCCACATTCGGTTTGATGCTGGCTCTAGCCTCGATGGAATTGCCTCGCGGACGTGAGGTCATAGTCCCGTCATTTGCATTTGGCGCCACTATTCAAGCCATCTACTGGAATGAGTTCACCCCCGTGTTCGTGGATTGCCTGCCCGGAACCATGACAATAGATCCGGAAGAGGTCGTTAAAGCCATAAACCCTCAGACCACAGCGATAGTTCCGATTACGGTTTTTGGCCTACCCCCTGATATTAGAGCCCTAGACCAGATATCGCAGAAATATGGTATACCCATCATATCCGACTCCAGCCAGGGGCTTGGTTCGTTGGTCGACGGAAAGCCCATCGGAGGATTCGGTCAATGTGAAGTTTTTTCGCTCAATTCAGAGATGGTTGTCTGCGCAGGAGAAGGAGGAGTTCTGGTCACCAATGACGCCAACCTTGCCAACAAAGTCCGAGCTATGAGACAGTGGGGACAAGGCAAAGACGGTGAGAACTCGGTTTTCAAGGGCGTGTCATCCCGAATGGGACATTTCAATGCGGCAATCGGGCTCTTGAGCCTGCGCCGGGCAGACTCCCTGATAAGTTCACGCCTGAGATTGATTGCCGGATATCGTGAGCGACTCTGCAACCTTCCGGGATGCCAATTCCAACAGGATGCGCCCGATCGGAAGTCGAATGGCACCTATTTCACTTTATTCGTAACAGAGGAAGCCGGAATGAATCGAGATCAGGTTCTGGAAGGACTCAAGGAAATGGGTGTCCAGGGCCGTAGGATGTTTTTCCCACCGGCCCATGCTCACCAGGCATTCCAGGGCAGGCCTGCTAGAATCATTGGCGATCTCGGCAATACCCGGGCGGCATCATCATCCAGCCTGGCCCTGCCGCTTTTCTCGCACATGACCGAGGAGACTTTGGATCGCGTGTGCGGTGCAGTCAGGTCATTGCTGGGAGGCCGCTCTTGAAATTGGTGGCGGCCTTTCCGGTTACTGAAGGGTCCTTCCCGATGAGCTTGACGGATGCGCATATTGTATTGGCACGGCTTTTGCTATTATTTGCGTGGCGCGAGGCTCGCGCGGGACGTTGCATGATCCGCTTTTTCCGGTCTCGCATGGACAATATCGTTGGTCTGCTTCCAACCCACGGGTTCAAGGCCGATTCCGGGGGAGGATTGCAGGTCTGAGGAATCTGCTATTACACAGTTATCCATGACGAAATCACTCCAATACTACTTGAAGCGTTTACTCGCTCTTTCTATTGTTTTCCTCCTGGCCTGTTTGGGCTTCCTCGCGTCCTATCTTCTGCGATTCGATTTCGAAATCCCTGAATACTGGCTAAGACAGTTTTTCTTGCACGTGCCTCACGTTGCCCTTATAAAAGTCGGCGTTTTTTGGTTGCTGAGCGCCCGCTTGAGCAACTGGCGGTATTTCAGCGCCAGCAGCATATTCTTTGTTTGCCTTTATGCGATCGTGTGTTCGGTCCTTGTATTCGTGCTCGCATCTTTCGATTCCCGACCGCGCATTCCCAGGGGTGTTATCATTATAGATTTTCTGGTCACCTTGAGTATCGGCATCGGCGCGGGCCTGATTTGGAAATCCGCGTCGGAACGCATCGCCACGGGGTTCGACCGCAGCAGGAAAAGAGCGCAGCGTGCCGTAATAGTGGGAATCAGCAACGCTACCGAGGCCTACATCATCGAGACGAAACGAAGCCCGGGCGCCAACGTACAGGTCGAGGCCATATTCGACGTGGACTCATCGAGGAAAGGCTCATTCATCCACGGCGTGCCTGTAAAGGGAAGCCTGGAGGAGTTAAGACCGTACCTTGCCAAAAGCCCGGTTGACATGGTTCTGGTGTCACTGGACCCTTCCGTTCAGGGCACGATGAAACGGATCAACAAACTTCTGAAAGGGTTTGACGTTATTGTTAAGCCGCTCCGCCCAATGCTGGAATCCGTGGACCGGTCCCTCCCCCTGTCGAGATTGGACGTTACCGGAGCGTACGATGTTGCGGCCCAAAATGGAGGCCAAGGTCTGCCGCCTCGTTCGGAAAGGGACCCGAACTTCATCCCATTGGTGAAACCAACTCTCCCGGAATTTGAGGACGTGTTCTGGGTGGTGAAGCAGTCCTACGCATCGGGCCAGGTGACCTCCGGAGACGTTGTGAAGCTCTTCGAGAAGGAGCTTCAAAGATTTACCGGGGTTGAGCATGCCATAGCGGTTTCGAGTGGAACATCGGGTCTAATGCTGGTTTTTTCCGCTCTTGATCTCCCTGAGGGCTCAGAGGTAATTGTTCCGTCTTTCACCTTTGCAGCGACAGTCCACGCTCTGCTATGGAATGGGCTCACACCTGTTTTCGTGGATTGCCTACCAGGCACGATGACCGTGGATCCGGAAGAAGTGTCCAAGGCATTGAGCCCTAAAACCAAGGCTATCTATCCTGTTACCGTGTTCGGTTTGCCCCCGGATTTGGACGAACTGGAGGCTCTTTCACGGAAATGGGATCTCCCTCTGATATGTGACTCGGCACAGGGGCTGGGAGCCAGTTACAAAGGGCGACCTTTGGGCGGGTTTGGTATTTGTGAGGTCTTTTCGCTAAGTCCCAGCAAAGCTATTACGTCTATGGAGGGAGGAGTAGTCACCACCAACGACCCGCAATTGGCAGACAAGCTGAGGTCCATGAGAAATTACGGCAAGGCTTCCCAGGGACAAGAGATGG
Organism: Desulfomonile tiedjei; assembly: GCA_016212925.1. NCBI lineage: Bacteria > Pseudomonadati > Thermodesulfobacteriota > Desulfomonilia > Desulfomonilales > Desulfomonilaceae > Desulfomonile > Desulfomonile tiedjei. Next base: position 49,938 of record JACRDF010000041.1, on the reverse strand, counting down.
TCTATATGGGACTTTCGGCAAGAATGGTGGAAATTGACGCAGCAGTTGGTCTTCTCAACTTGCGGAGAGCCGAGTCTTTGCTGGCAAACCGCCTGAAATTAATCGGTGATTACTGTGAACGTCTAAAGGGCATTCCAGGATGCTCTCCCCAGGAATTTCCCACCGACCGCACGTCCAGCGGGAGCCTCTTTGCTTTTCGCGTTGGTTCGGAGGCGGTGAAAAGCAGGGACGGCTTGATGAAAGCTCTCAGATCCAAAAATATAGAGAGTAAGGAATACTTTTCACCGCCCGCGCATGCCCATCCGTTGGTCAGCAACAGGCCGCACCGGATAGTGGGTGACCTGCCTGTGACATGGGCGTGCAGCCGGGAATGTATCGCCTTGCCTCTGTATTCCGAAATGGCATCGGAGGATCATGAACGAGTTTGCGCAGTTGTGGAATCCATACTCGGCACAGGTTATCAGGGTGTTGTGTCTCCCACCTTGTCTTAAAGGCCCCATTGTTTAGTTACGTGCACATCGGTGGGAGCTTCCGCAAAAAAAATCGCAATTTGCGGTGGAGCCCGAAGGATCATCAGTTTCCGAAAGTAAACACAGATTAATTGTGGGTATTCCGCCAACGCGGGACGATCCCATTCGGGAAGAGCTTTAGGGAACAACTATATTGGACCCTTCTGTCAAACGATGCTTTCTGTATTGGTTGCCACGGACCTGGGCCTTACCAGGTCCGTGCTTCCTACCGGTTCTATTGCCACGATAACCTTGAAGATTCCAAGCCTTAAGGTACCGTCCGCTCGTTTTTCAATTTGGTTTCAATGCGGGTGACAACCTTATCGTTGTCCAAAAACGCGGGCACGGACCTAGCGGAGCCCAGGTCCGTGGCACCCGGGACTCAATCTGTGACAACTGCCGTGAACCGGCCTAACAACAAGATTCAATCGAGTTCCTCAATAGCTTTGCCCATTTCGACAAATGCTTCTCTAACCTGGCTTCTGGTAATGGTGAGCCGATTGCCCAGCTCCAGCGGCCCCATCAAACCCGCCTCTATGACCTTTCTGAAGCAGGTTTGAAGTTCTCGTGGAGTCAGGGTGTATCTGATCATCAACGATTCGTCTTCCATTCCTGATTTGATATCAGTGACGAACCGCTTTGCGTCTATTTTCCTCGCGTTTTTGCCGCGGGTGGCTTTTACCTTGGCGATGATGTCCAAGGCAGCGGCCTTGTACAAGTAAAACTTCTTTTCCGACAAACCATATTTCTCTTGGAGGACAGCGTCCGGCAAACCGGCCTTCACGTCGGCTAAGAATGCTTGGGATCTCGTCCTGTCGCGGCTCATTCCTGTCCCCTCCCCCACTCTTCGACCATCTGTCCCATAACATAACAAGAATTGCCGGTACTTAGCCAGCGCAAAAGTGAGATCCGCGGAAAGCCCTAGTTGTTGCCGATGGCCTTTCCGGAAGGCTGCGCAACTTGACTTCCCGCAGGGATTTGCGTACGATAACCCTCGGTAGGAAACAAACGAATATACGCTCGGCCCTGGCGAGGATGCAACAATTCATCGTGATTCCCGGCCGAGGCATGGTGCGGCCGTCGGGATCTCGAACTTCTTGAGAAGCTCTCCTGAGAGGAAACCTTTGTATTATCATGGCGCTGCTGTCATGGTACGGGGCGGAGCTGTGCTTGTCAACATTTCCCGCAAGGCGTTTTAAAAAAACATGACCCAAGAACGTTCGTGAGCAGGACCAGCCTCAGAAGAGTGCCCGGAGAGATCGCTCGGCTTGTCCGAGGCCGAAAGCGGCTTTCCCGAGAGATTTTATGGGTCCTTACAGGCCAAGTGACCTCTGTGGTCGGCGCAATCGTGGGCGTCAAGCTGCTCACCGAAGTGCTCCCTCCCCATGCCTATGGCGAACTGGCCTTGGCGATGACCGCGGCTGCACTTAGCCATCAAATCGTTTTGGGACCATTGTCCAATGCCTTTACACGATTCTTCGCTCCTGCCAGTGAAGCCCGTGAAGTGCGGCGATATCTCAAAGCCGTGCTGTCCCTTACTCTGGGTGGAGCGGCGGCACTGTTCGCTTTAGGAGTGCTGGCATTTGGTTTTTTCGAAATAGCCGGTCACGGGCGGTGGCTCGCACTCGTCGCCGCGACGTTCGCTTTTGCCGTAGTGTCAGGATGCAATTCCGTAATGGATAGCATACAGAATGCGGCTAGACACAGGTCGGTGGTGGCCTTGCACCAAGGCCTGGGAACCTGGCTTAGGTTCCTATGTGCAGTTTTTCTGGTGGAAAAACTGGGAGTAAGCAGCACGGCGGCGATGTTTGGATACGCCGTAGGGGCTCTCGTGACAGCGGCTTCGCAGGCGTGTTTTTTTTCCCGTGGAATAGTTAGTCCCCTGTCTGGAGAGCAAAGCGCCTTAAGTGGGGTTTCCTCGCGATGGGGTCCCAGAATGATTGATTATGCCTCACCTTTTGCACTCTTCGGCATATTCACATGGTTGCACATGGCCTCGGACAGGTGGGCGATTCAAATATTCGGGTCCACCGCGGAGGTCGGCCGGTTCGCCGTATTGTACCAGTTGGGATATTACCCAATGATGCTCCTGTCCGGCATCGCTTCCCAGCTTCTGGCACCAATTCTCTTTCAAATGGCTGGAGATGCGACTGACCCACTGAGGAGAGGAGCAGTATCTAGAACAAATCACCTGGTGATCTGGGCATCACTGGGCTTTACAGTATTTGCCGTTTTGGCCTTAGCCATGTTTCACACCCACATATTTGCAGTACTGACATCAAGGAATTATCTGGAAGTGTCCTGGCTCTTGCCCCTCATGGCACTGGCAGGAGGATTGTTTGGAACAGGTCAGTTGGCGGCCTTGGAAATGTTGAGCAACGAGAGTGCCCGAAACCTGATCAGGCCCAAGATCGTGACTGCCGTTCTTGGGGTCACGTTGAACATCGCCTTTGCTGCACTCTGGGGAGTTAGCGGAGTAGTATTGGCCGCGATAGTTTTCGCGGGGGCATATTTCGGATGGGTTATTTTGCTAAATTATTACTCCGCAGATGCTTCGCGATAGGGAAGGAAAATCGGGAACGCAATCCTGCCTTGACGGACAACGTTTTGCTCATGACTTTGATGATTGAAGGATGGCTATGAGGCTTGGTTTCAATCAGAGGGAACGAGATCGGTGGGTGGCTATGCACGCGTCACAGATCCGGCCGGGGCTCCGAGTCCTCGATGTTGGAGCAGGTAGTGGCCGATATCGCGACCTATTTGCCCACTGCGAATATAAGACCCATGACTTTGGCCAAGAACCGAGCACTTTGGGCGGCTATACCAAGCTGGATTATGAATCGGACATCACAGATATTCCGGTTCCCGATGGCTCATTTGACATGGTCTTGTGTACGGAAGTGTTGGAACACGTCCCTGAGCCTATCAAAGCCGTGCAAGAAATTGGACGCATCCTCAAGCCCGGAGGCCGTCTGTTGCTGACTGCACCCCTTGGCTCTTTCTTGCATCAGGAACCGTACCACTTTTATGGCGGCTTCACACCGCATTGGTATTTGAAATTTCTTCCGTTGGCCGGATTTACGGTTGAGACTATTGAACCGAACAGGGGTTTTTTCAGTTGGTTCGGACAAGAGGCAGACCGGTTTAGCGCTCTCATCGACCCTCGCAGGACTCTCAGAACAGGAGCAAACTGGCTCCTGGTAACCCCGTTGTGGGCATTGACGCTGCCTTTTTGCCGTGTATTGTTCCCTCTGGTTTCCGGTTGGCTTGACCGCCTTGGCTTGGACCAAACTGCCACTGTCGGCTACCACGTTGCGGCTACGAGGAATGCGTAAAACATTAATAAGAACGTATTGGCTCATGCGCGAGCAGTTTGGGCTTGATCCTATCAGGACCTACAGGTCACTGATTGAGTTACCCCGGTTCGCAAGAGCGTGGTTGGCCTTCAGGAGATCCTACGAGGGAAGAATGGGGTTTCTCCCCTGTCTGCATGACTGGGACGAGGAAGCCGGGGTGGTCGGCAATGAGTATTTCTGGCAGGATTTGTATGTCGCTCGCAAGATTTTCCATGCGAATCCTGACAGGCATGTGGATGTCGGATCCCGTATTGACGGTTTTGTGGCCCATGTAGCCAGTTTTCGCCAAATTGAGGTTATTGACGTAAGGCCGTTGCCTGCCATTCCGGGAGTCGTATTCAAACAGGCCGACTTGACAAAGAAGGAGCCGGCGTCGCTAGGTTACTGTGATTCGCTGTCCTGCCTCCATGCCTTGGAGCACTTCGGTCTGGGGCGATATGGAGACGCGATAGATCCTGATGGACACAGGTCCGCTCTGAAGAATATGGCGCAAATGGTGTCACATGAAGGATTGTTCTATCTTTCCGTGCCAATAGGACTCGAACGGGTGGAGTTCAACGGTCAACGTGTGTTTGATCCGCGTACTGTCGTCTCGCTTGCCGGTGAATACGGTCTCCGACTCAAGGAATTCGCATACTGCAGCGATGGCCGTTCAATCCAGGAATCCTCAGAGCCTCACGGGGACTTTCAGGTGCTGAGCAAATCACATTATGCCCTTGGCATTTTTACCTTTCAGAAGGTAATTGAGCATGGGGAGAGCAAAAGGTAAATTTACCGGCTCAAGCTTCATAGTTGTCGCAGCCGCTGATTCCAGCCGAGGCGCAGATCTTGTGGGAGCCACACTTGGAGTCTGTCTCAAGGCCGAGCCTGACCGGAGATCGCGCCACTCGGGAGCGAGGGTTATGTTTCCGAGGCCCACACTGAGCAGTGGATGGCAGAAGGAAGAGCAATGGACTACATTTTGATCGATGCGCAGCCTAGCACCGAAGACGCCAGTTCCGGTCACGGCTGGTTTGTCCCATATGGCCTTGCGATTTTGGCTCAGGAATTGAACCGGAACGGATATACAGGAAAGGTTTTGCTCGATCGGACCGAATATCAATCTTTTATTTCCCAGGCGAGCGGGCGATCCGCTCCAAAGATGATTGGGGTGTCAGCGTCAAGCTGGAGTCGATTTGATGCAATAGACAAAATCAAGGAATGCCGCGGCTTGTTCCCGGATGCGCTCATAGTGGCCGGTGGGTTTCATTTTGGGAGTTGTGCCGAAGATTCGATTCGCAACATTCCCGAATTAGACGTTGTAGTGCGAGGGGATGGCGAAGAAGTTATCGTAGCATTAATGCAGCATGCTTTGAACAAAACGGGACTAGGCGAAACAAAGGGGATCACTTATCGAGGCGGAAACGGGCAGCCTATCGAGCAAGGGGCAAACGCCGTTGTCAAGAACCTGCCGGACTTGGGCTTTCTCGATCAATTTTTCACAAAGCAAGCCTTCGAGGCCAATCCGCTTCATCCGGATATGCCGATTCCCTCAATGAACGTTCTTGCCGGAAGAGGATGTCCGCATAATTGCATCTTCTGTTCTGTCGGACGAACCAAATATCGTCCTTATCCTCCAGAGCAAGTAGTTGATCTTATTTCCAGAGTCACCAGTAGTTACGGAATTAAAGGGGTAAAGTTCTGGGATGACTCCCTGACCATCCGTAAGTCGCATGTAATTGAATTGTGTGAAGGAATTAAGCGGAGGGGGTTGGAAATTTTCTGGTTCTGTGATTCGCGAGCGGACATTGACCTTGATCTTATTCCGCTTATGCATTCAGCGGGTTGCAGGTTCATATCGGTTGGATTGGAATCGGGCTCCCCCACAATCCAAAAGATTGTTGACAAGAAGATCTCGAATGAGGACATCCTCAAATTTGCGGCAAAATGCCACGAGGTCGGGATTCGACCGTTCATTTTTCTCATTGCGGGTTTCCCGGATGAGGGGCCTGATGAACTCGAGATGACGATTGAAATTGCAAAAGAGCTGAGCCAAAAATATCGCGCTCGTGCCGGGTCGATGGGGATACTGACGATCCTGCCCGGAACGCGACTTGAGCAGATAGCGAGGGAGCGCGGCCTTCTGCCCGCAACCTTTTCGTGGGCTCGGCCATACAATAATCCGGAAAACAGCGAATATGGTCAATCACCATTGATGCCTATTTATAATGAGGGACTTTCCGCTCAAATGCTTAGAGAAGCAAACCGGATCATTCAGGCAAACTATGCCAGTAGCATGTCACCAGCCGAATTTGCCAAGAGTGTGTTGGAGAATCTGTGTCGAAGAGACTTGAGCCTGCTGGAAAAAATTGCCATTGGCAAGAAGGTTTTTGTCTCCAAGGTCAAAATGTTAGTCGGAGGATAGTGGAGCTGCTCTCCCAGCCCTAAAATGATACGATACAACTCCACATGCCATCGAATCATATCCTCCTCGGTGAAGCCGCAGGCACTCTTTAAATCCGGTCTTCCTTTTTCGTCTCCTCCTGCTTGTGGCAGGAGCAGCGCCGGCATTTTACCTCGAATCCCGGAATGACTTCCATTCCGACGATGTGACGAGAGGATTTCGGGCGCAATGTATTGGGTGCAGCCTCAAAGGCTTTTTGAGCTATTCTGCAAGCAGTCTCCCCTGTCGTAGGGACAGCTAATCAGGCAAATAATCCTATCGATGAGCTTGCCCGACCGACCGATTTTCACTTCTAGTTATGATAATCACTTCAACCAGGTCGCGGCTGCTTATGTCGTCGAATACCTGGCAAAGGATCTGCTATTTGAATCTCCTTTACCATGTATTCGCCCCATAAAGGATATGAACGAGAAATTGCCTCCGAATTATCTTCGGTGAACGATTACAGGGAATGGTATGAAGTTTCTGGGCCCGTTTAAGAGAGCTGTCGAGCGAACTCCTCTGGCCACCATCTATCGGTCCGTACGCGATGACTGGCGATGGATGCGCTCTCGTCCAATCCTGACCCCCTTCGGCTACCGATTTGCGGGGTGGGAGGACATGCAAGCCGAGGGCTTCGAGCCTGACGAGGCAGCGCTAATCCAAAGCTGCCTGGGTGAGGCAGATGTCTTCGTGGACGTGGGTGCCAACATCGGTTGGTACACCTGTCTGGCCCGGTCAAAGGGCAAGCACACGATTGCCATTGAGCCGTTTCCGGACAATGTGCGCTACCTCATGGGCAATCTGGAGGCAAACGGCTGGACCGACGGCGTTGAAATATATCCTGTTGGCGTTTCGGACAGGCCGGGATTGGCCCGGCTGCACGGAGGCGGAACAGGCGCCTCATTGGTAAGCGGTTGGTCGGGGACGTCTCACAGGTTCGGGCGCATGATTCCTTTGACCACGCTCGACATCCTGGTCGGGGGCCGGTTTGCTGGAAAACGTCTGATGATAAAGATCGACATTGAAGGCGCAGAGTACTCCGCTCTACAAGGCGCGTCGAACATCTTGAACTTCGTCCCGCGGCCGACCTGGCTCGTGGAAATAACGCTTTCTGAAAACTGGCCTGCAGGCAGCGACAATCCGAATTTCGTCAACACCTTTGAGTTGATGTGGCGCCACGGTTATCGGTTTCGATCTGTCGGCCCCACTGGCCGGGAGATCTCCATCGAAGATGTCCGAGAGTACGTGACCACCCGTCGGCGACCTGACTGGGTCGGAGTCAACTACGTTTTCACCGGCGATAGTAGATAACGTCGTATTTGGACTCGCCCTGCATGAACAAAAGACGCAAGGTCATCGTCCGCTTGATGGGCGGTCTCGGCAACCAGCTTTTCTGCTACGCCGCCGCGCGCAGACTCGCCCTAGTGAACGACGCAGAACTTGTTATTGAGGACGTGAGCGGGTTCGCATGGGATTTCCTGTATCGCCGGCGGTACGCTCTGGATCAATTCAATATAACCGCTCGAAAGGCAACTCCAGCGGAGAGGTTTGAACCGTTTGCGCGGTATCGTCGGTACATCACCAAGATGATTGCCCGCCAGCGCCCCTTCCTCAAGCGGAAGTACTTGCAGCAAGAAGACATTGCCTTCGACCCGCGTCTCCTGGATTACAGGGTCAAGGGCACAGTCTATCTCGACGGCTTGTGGCAAAGCGAGAGGTACTTCAAGGACGTTGAGGACGTGATCCGGGAAGACCTGCGAATTGTTCCTCCGCAAGACAAGGCCAACCAGGCGATGGCGGAACGAATCCGGACTTCAAACGCGGTGAGCGTCCACGTGCGGTGGTTCGAGAAGCCTCAACAAGGCCAAGGTGGGTCGGAATACAATTTGGAGTCGGATTATTACAGCCGTGCTGTTCAGTGGATTAAAGCCCGCGTGGACGATCCCCATTTCTTTCTCTTCTCGGACGATCCGCACGCGGCACGGCTCCTGCTAAAGTTGCCGGAAAGCCTTATCACCTGCGTGGATCACAATCGAGGAGCCGAGAGCGCCTATGCCGACCTCTGGCTCATGACTCAGTGCAAGCATTTCATAATCGCAAACAGCACCTTCAGTTGGTGGGGAGCGTGGCTCGGGAAGTTTCCGGAAGCCGTGGTCATCGCGCCGGCGTTGAGTATTGAGGGCATAGCAGCGTGGGGTTTTGAAGGATTGATGCCGAGCAGATGGATCGTTCTCCAGTAGCGGCCCAAGCAATGGGCCGAGGAATATGTTCCTGAATCCTTTGGATCGTGAAACGAAATTTTGGGAATGGATAAGCTCCGGGAATTTGAAAGGAGAATTGTCAGATGACCACGGAGCGGAAGACCATTAAGGACAGGTTGGGCGTTCTGAAGTTTGCAGAGAAGCTGGGGAGTGTGCCTTGTGCCTGCAAGGTTATGGGGTATTCCCGAGACGGCTTCTCTCGGTTCAAGCAGTTGTATGAGCAAGAGGGGACCTGGCGCTCCAGGAGATCGTAATCCCCTAGTCACGGCCGGTATTTTCATCGGAGCAGCGGGAAAGGACAGATTGACAAATGGAGGAGCAAAAGTCACAATTTCTGCATTTCCTCCGCTGGATAAGTGCCCTCTTCGTGGCCATTGGACATTCCCAAATGATAGGTGGCGGCGGAAACTCCATCTTTATTTTTTTGGCTTCCCATGCCCATGCAGCAGTAATGGTTTTTTTTGTTCTGAGCGGTTATGTAATTGCAGCGACCGTGGAAAAAAAACGAGCCTCTGGGTATAAGCTTCAACAATATTTTATTGATCGCATTTCTCGTATCTATTCCGTTTTAATACCTGCAATCATTCTCACGATGCTGCTTGATTTTATCGGCACGCAACTTTTCCCTGTTAGATATTCAGATCCTAACCTTTTGCCACAAACCCATGGAATTATCAGATTCCTTGTGAATGCTTTTTCCTTGCAAGGTCTATGGGGGTATCGGGTGCAGTTTGGGAGTAACCCGGCGCTGTGGTCGATCGGCTATGAGTTTTGTTATTACGTCCTCTTTGGCTTGGTCACGTGGAAACCAAAATACTGGCAATTATTAGTAGCAGCAACTCTGTTGGTCTATGGACCAACGGTCTCATTTTACGGAATAATATGGGCCCTTGGTGTTTTTGCATACAGGTCCGATAAGCGGCTTCCATTGCTCCCGGTCCTCGCTCTTTTCCTGGTTGCCAACCATTTTCTCGAATATCAGCCCGCGATTGAACTACCGGAATTCGTCAGAGATTTTCTATTTGCGATTACGGTCATGCTGCTAATAATGGCGAGGCCTAAAATAAATCGCCGACTCTTTCCAATCAACCGCGAGATGGCTGAATTTAGCTATTCCTTGTACGCCTACCACACGCCAATATTGTTTATGGCATATTCATTTATAACGCCAACGCCAATCTCCGCTTGGGGTATGGTGGTATTGTGTCTGATCCTTTCTCGATTGCTTTATTACATTACGGAAAATAAGCGTGCAACGCTCAAATCCGCTTTGACTCGTATTGGTTCTTCATTTGCGAGGTAGCGGTCTTAGCGAAGCCGTGATCACTTCGTCAGCAGTGCCGTTTCACTCACCCGTTTTACACCGTGGACGATTACAGATGCGTTTCGGCGTGTAAGCAGGCTACCGAGAATTACAGGGCTCAGCACAACATCATGGAACCCGGTCAGCAAATAGATTGGACAGGAGTTTTCTGTAGGAAGAACCGATGACCGGAGCGTTGCCGTAACCATGACAGGCTGCACTGGAGAGCATACAATTGTGAATACCGGCGAGGCATTTGAGCCGCTCCTTTCCATTTGTATTCCAAGCTATAACAGGCCGGAGCAACTCAAAAGACTGTTGGAGTCGATCGACTGTGACCCCGCGTCGGTTGAAGTCGTGATAGCGGAAGATCACGCGCCCCTAAGAGCGGAGGTCCGTGCCGTAGTTGACGGATTTGCATGTAAATCTCCATACAGAACGCGCTACCACGAAAATGACCAAAATCTGGGATACGACGGTAATATTCGCAGGTTGATCGATCTGGCCGCCGGAAACTTTGTCCTGTTCATGGGGGATGACGACTGGTTTAGTCCCGGCGCCCTGGATCTCTATCTGGTTTTTCTTGAAAGGAATCGGGATGTCGGGTATGTCTTGAGGTCCTATTTTGGGCAGCATCCGGACGGCACCCTGGAGGTTTTCAAGCACTTGCCGGCGGAAAAGAGGCTGCCTCCCGGCCCAGAAACCTGCACATGGCTTTATAGGCGAAGCGTGGTCATTTGCGGTGTCACGTTCAAACGTCCTAGCGCATTGCGCTACCGGACAGAGCAGTTTGACGGGACACTGCTTTATCAATTGCATTTGGTGTTAGAAATCTGTCTTCGCGAAGAGGCCGTCTATTGTGATATCCCGGTTGCCGTTGCCGAACAGTCTTACAGGCTTGATCGACCGCAATTTGGCACCGCAACCAAAGAACGAGACCGATTTCAGCCGGGCATGGTGACACCGGAAAACAGCATCACTTTTACCAAAGGCTTCTTTGAAATCACACGTGCGTTTGACGAAAAACATGGCCTAAATCTGACAGAAGCCGTCCAACGAGACATTTCAAAATACTCATATCCATTTCTGTCCATTCAACGCAAGCGCGGGATGTATCCGTTCCTGCTCTATGCTCGACGCCTGGCCCAGCAAACGGGCATCAATTCAAGCTGGCATTTTTATTTTTATACTGTAGCGTTGCTCCTGTTGGGAGAGCGTGTGTGCGACCAATTTATCCTGAGAATTAAGAGAGTGCTAGGGCACACGCCTGCGCTCTGACCTGCCCCGAGATAGCTTGGATCCAATTATGCCGTCTGAACGAATCAATTTCGGATGTGGTACCACACCGACCGAGGGTTGGAGAAATTTCGACAACTCCTTAAGTCTTCGTCTGTCCCGAATTCCGCTACTACCTGCAATCCTGTACAAGTGTAAACTCATTCAAAGGGCCCAGTACCAGTTCATTCAATACGCACGATACAACCGGATAGAATATGGCGATGCCACACAGGGTCTGCCGCTGGCAGACGGCTCAATCGACGTGCTGTACAGTTCACATATGCTGGAGCATCTCGACCGGATGGAGGCTTCAATCTTTCTTAAAGAAGCGAAAAGAGTTCTTCGATCCGGTGGAATAATCAGGTTGGCGCTTCCGGATTTACGCAAGCAGGTCCGGCAATACCTTGAATCTTCAGATGCCGATTCGTTTATAGAGGGCACACATCTTTGCCAACCACGGCCAAGAACCATAGCTCAGCGCTTGAGGATCTTACTGGTGGGAACACGCCATCATCAATGGATGTATGACGGTGACTCAGCGTGTAAGACTCTCTTGACTCATGGTTTCCTAAATCCCGCTATCCTTCCTCCCGGAGAAACCGGAATACATGATCCCGGCCTGTTGGATTTAAACGAAAGGGCAGATGAAAGCGTGTACGTGGAAGCCCGCAATCCATGACGAAAAGGACACCTGCCCGCGAATTGGTTGATCCTAAATCAGATCAAATGAAAATAGTCGTTGTCGGCGATTGGCATTCAGAGGTGCACGAAGAGCCTGTTTACAGAGCTTTGCGCCAGTTGGGGCACATTGCTGTCCGTTTTTCTTGGCATCAGTACTTCAAGCCGAGCAGCCTCCTCGAACGCATTTTCTTCCCGGCATACAAGTTCCAGAACAAATATCTGCTTGGTCCGCTTATCAATCGCCTCAACCGTGACCTTGTCGGCTGCATCGAAAAAGAGAAGCCCGACGCCGTCTTCGTGTACCGCGGAACCCATATTCTCCCGAGAACATTGAAGGAATTGCGCAAAGTCAGTCCGGAAACGATACTGGTCGGCTATAACAATGATGACCCCTTCTCGCCTCTCCATCCTGGATGGAGGTGGAGGCTTTTTCTCGCGGGCGTCCCGGAATACGATCTGGTGCTGGCCTATCGCCCGCACAATATAGCGGACTTCCAGGCGGCCGGTGCAAAACAGGTGAAATTGCTGCGTTCGTGGTACCTCCCGGAAGTAAACCACCCGATCCGATTGAACGATGAGGACGCCCGAAATTTCACGTGCGACGTGGTTTTTGCAGGACATTACGAAGATGACGGACGGCTCCGGTGTTTGGAGGAAATCGTGCGACGAGGATGGAAACTCAACCTGTTCGGTCCCGACTTCGGTTGGCATCCGGCCCTGAGGAAATCTAGCGCATTGCGATCGTTCGTCCCGTTGCGCCTCGTATGGGGGAAAGACTACAACAAGGCAATTTGTGGAGCCAAGGTGGCGCTCTGCTTCCTGTCCAAGCTCAATCGCGATACCTATACCAGGCGCTGCTTTGAGATTCCTGCCTCCGGGACTCTGCTCTTAACAGAATATAGCGACGATCTGGCCGGGCTGTTCGAGTTCGGCAAAGAGGCCGATTCCTTTCGTACCCCGGATGAACTGCTTGACAAGCTCGATTTGTACCTGCGCAACGACAGGCTTCGCATGGATGTTGCTGCCGCCGGCCGAAGGCGAGTGGTTGCAGAGGGCCACGACGTGGTGTCTCGCACACGTCAACTGGTGACATTCATTCAGGAGTTGCAGGAGAACCGCGAGTGCGCCAATTAAGTGAGGAATCGCGTGCCATGCAGTTGATGCATGGATTAGGGTTCGAGTCCCTGGCCTGGTCCCTTCGCCGCCTGCACTGCCCTGTCGATGCGCATGCATTGGTCCTGGAGGTAGGATCCGGGGGCAACCCATACCCACGAGCGAACGTGCTTCTAGACGCTTACGAGGAGTCGCGGCATCGACACTGGGTCCCGCTGGTCGCAGACAGACCCACGGTGCTCGGCTTCGTGGAGAATCTACCGTTCAAGGACAAGGTTTTCGACTTTGTTATCGCTTCTCACGTCCTGGAGCACTCGACCGAGCCGGAGCGTTTTTTAGGCGAGCTGCAACGCGTCTCAAAGGCAGGATACATCGAAGTCCCAGATGCATTCTTCGAGAGGATCAACCCTTACCGGGATCATCGTTTGGAGATCACTGCTCGGGGTGGTCTGATCATTCGCAAAAAGAAAGCCTGGCAGGTGGACTGCGAACTCGTGGAACTCTATGAACATCGCGCTAAGGCCGTGATCGCTCGTGAGACTATGCCGCGTCGTCCCTTTGAGTTTCACGTGCGCTATTACTGGGAAGACGCAATTGATTTCACGGTAATCAACCCTGAGGTGAACTGTGAATGGCCGGCCCCCGAGTCTCGTGCCGGTGACAGTAGCTTGCCGAAACCTTATGCTAAAGCTCGGGAGATCGCCCAACGCCTGCTGCGCCGAATGCTTTCGCAAAACCGGCGCAATCGGTCCCTGGATTTGATTAAGCTCCTGCGATGTCCTGCGTGCCTGAGTGACGATCTTCTGCGAGAAGCGGATTTGGTCTGTCCGGACTGTACTCGTCGATATCCAATAATGAACGGAATTCCGCAAATGAACGTGCCGAATCCGTAAGGCTTCGCTTGGTCGAGGTCGCGTAACTTGGGAAAGGCATAGATTTCTCACCTCGGAGACCTCCGAGTGAGTAAGGGCACGACATGGAAACTGTCTCAGAATCGAATTTTGAACAGGGATCGTGCCACGAATTGGACGGGAGTGCAGGTTTTGGGTAGCCCGGAGGCTACGGCCTCCGGGTGCCGAAGGCACAAGAGGTCTGGACCTGTGATACGTGACCGGAATCAATGCGAAAAATAGGGGCTTGGACGATCAGTTCGGCCCCAAGACCTCTTGTCGCTTTGCGACCCGGACGTAGTAACGTCCGGGCTACCCGGTTTCGTAACACGATTTGTCTCGTGCCTCGACTTTTGAGACAGCCTCCACGCTGTGCCCCTACGCCTCCGCGATCCCTGCGGTGAACAATCCTTAGGAATTTTGCGCATGTGCGGCATCGTTGGCCTGGCATCCAGAATACCAATTCCGGATCGAAATCTCATCTCTTCCCAGAGGGATACTCTTGTACACCGAGGTCCGGATGACGCGGGGACCTGGTGGTCACCGGATTCTCGTGTGGGCTTGGCCCATCGACGGCTTTCCATCATCGATCTGTCTCCGGCCGGACGGCAGCCGATGCTAGACGGCAAGGGCGAACTTTGCATCACCTTTAACGGCGAAATCTACAACTTCCCGGAACTCAGGAAGGAGCTTATTCGTCTCGGCCACCACTTCCGGTCTGCGAGCGATACGGAAGTGATTCTCGAAGCTTACCGCGAGTGGGGCACAGATTGCCTGGAACGCCTCAACGGCATGTTTGCCTTTGGCCTCTATGACATGCCCCGCCAACGCCTTTTTCTGGCGAGAGACCGGGCAGGCGAGAAGCCTCTGTTCTACTCGGTGCGAGGAAATTCCCTCGTTTTCGCGTCCGAGTTGAAGGCGATTTTGGCCGATCCCGAGTTCCCGCGAAGGATTGATCCGCTGTCTCTGAAGCTGTGGCTCGAGTTCGGCTATGTTCCGGGAGAATCCTGCATTTTGCAGGGGGTGAGAAAACTGGCCCCTGCGCATGCTTTGACCTGGGACGTCGAGATGGGGAACGTGCGCGGGTGGAGGTATTGGAGCCTTGCACCGATGCAAAATGACGGGGCAGGACGAAGCTCCGATGAGGACTTGGTGGAGGACCTGCACCATTTGCTTGAAGATTCGGTGCGACGCCAGCTCGTGTCTGACGTGCCGGTGGGCGTTCTGCTGAGCGGTGGAGTGGATTCCAGCCTGGTCACGGCAATGGCCGCTCATGCGTCAAGCAACGTGAAAACCTTCACCATTCGCTTTCCGGATTATCCTGAATATGACGAAACCGAACCCGCAAGGCTCATCGCCGAACATTTCTCCACAGATCATTACGAACTGGCAGCCGAGCCGACGACATGGGAACTCCTCCCGAAATTGGCGCTGCAATACGACGAACCAATCGTAGACTCGTCCATGATTCCAACCTATTTGGTTTCAAGGCTGGTGCGCTCGAAATGCACTGTGGCGCTTGGCGGAGATGGCGGAGACGAATTGTTCGGTGGATACTCCCATTATGGGAGGCTGTTATGGGCAAAACGCAATCTCGGATGGATTCCGCGACCCTTGAAAATGGTGATGGCCGGCGTTGGTGCGACGCTCTTGCCTACCGGCTTCAGGGGGCGCAATTACCTGATGGGACTGAAGCGGGACCTGTCGGCTGACGGTTCGTCCTTGCCCTTTTTGTTCGATCGTGAAGCGCGAAAAAGGCTGCTTGCCCGCGATCTGTTTGAAGCAACCGAGAAGTCCATACCGCCAACTGCAAACTGGCGCGAGTCTTTGACAGAGAATGCGGATTTGTTGGATCGGGCTTGTCGAATCGATTTTCACACCCTCCTACCGGAGGACATTCTCGTAAAAGTGGATCGAGCCTCCATGCTGAATTCTTTGGAGGTCCGTGCCCCGTTCCTCGACCACCGAATCATCGAATTTGCCTTCGGCATGGTTCCGAGCCAACTCAAGGCCACTGGAAACGGACTCAAGATACTTCCGAAAATGCTGGGAAAACGGCTATTGCCCGCGAGTTTCCAGTGGGATCGCAAGCAGGGGTTTTCGATTCCTCTGGACCGGTGGCTTCGGACCGATTGGAGAGACCCAGTTGAGCAAACCTTGCTCCACAACCAGTCCCCCTTCTGGAACCCACGCGCTGTTCGCCGGCTATGGCAAGGTCATCTGCGGGGTTATTCCAATTCGGAGCGTGTGTTTGGCCTTCTCATGTTTGAATTGTGGCGAAAGGCCTACGGGATAGAAGTTCCGTAGGCGGTTTCTCCAGGAAGCTCCCGCCCCTTCCGGAGCCGAGTCGCTAAGTGATTGATGGGATTCATATAGCTGTTGAAGCCACAGGGGCAAAGTTTGGGGGCTCAGAGACTATCTTGCTCGAATTCCTCGATGCCGCGATTGCCGACAGGCGAGTCGCACAGACAAGCATCTTTTGCTCGCCAAGGCGGAATAGAGGGTTTGAATTCCCCTCTTCGGCAAAAGTTAACCTCATCGAGAATGAGTGGTGTGACAAGAACTACTTGGCTCGCGTGGCTTGGTATGAATTCGGTTTGGGAATCGCGGCCAAGCGATTGTCCTCGCACGTGATATTTGCCTCCAGCCAATTCGGGAGAGGATGTTTCGGTGTTCCCCACGTCACGTATGTGCAGCAGTCACTCCCATTCAGCGATGAAGCCGTCTCTACCTATCGCTCAGCCCTCTGGCGATTCCGCATAGGGATGATTCGTCACCAGATGAAGCGGTCCTGCACGTCAGCCCGCCGGGTGTTGGTCCAGTGTGCTGTGATGAAGGACTGGATCTGCTCTTCATTCAACATCGAACCAAGCAAAGTAACAGTTGTGTACTCCGGGCCAAAACATATGGCCAACCCGGATACACCCAGCCCTAAGCTGGCTTCTATGCGTTTGACCGGTCTCGGGCCCAAACTGCTCTACGTTGGTGCAGACTATCCGTATAAGAAGCTTGATACAGCGGTGGCGGGACTTGCTCTTTTGAGAGAGTTATCGCCTGAAGCTCGATTATTCCTCACCTTACCGGAGAAGCACCACTACGCCGCGAGACCCGGTGTCCACTGCCTCGGGTATCTCAGGGGTGCGGAGTTAACCGAAGCCTACCAATTGGCCGATGCCCTCATACTGCCTTCATTGGTTGAAAGCATGGGGCAGACTCCTCTGGAGGCTATGTCCGTCGGCACTCCTGCCCTCGTGGCCGACAGGCCTTATGCCCATGACATATGCCAGGACGCCGCCCTCTTTTTTGACCCCTGGAGCCCCGACGACTTTGCAAAAAAGGCTTCTCTTATCTTGGCAGACCGCAGTTTACATCAGTCTCTTGTCGAGAAAGGATTTGCGCTCGTAATGGAACGGAAAGCCGCCAAACCGTATGAACAGATCCTGGATATCGTTCTCGAAAGCGCAAACGCGGCTAAATAGACCGGATGATGTAATCATTCAGTTACGTGCGGGAGCGCCTCCCATGCCCCGAAGGGGCAGCCCAACAGTAGCCACGGGCGTGAGCCCGTGGACAATGGCCCACACAATCATTTGGATCACCGACCCTGGAGGGGTCGACCAATCCCGAAGCCCAACTCACATTCATGGTCGACCCCTCCAGGGTCGGTGATTCAGGGCTGTAGCAGTACTTCCGGTCCACGGGTTTACATCCCGCGTCCCGCGGGACTACCATTGGTACGCCCCTTCAGAGCTCAGAATTTTTTCTACCCCCGCAAGACTGGATGGTTACAGCGTGAGCTGGTTCAGACTGGTAACCAGGAGCCAGTTGTGGTACGATCATTGGTTTACCACCATGGGGTGCGTTGTGTTGCCGGAAGCGGAGGCGATCCAGGCTGGTGATGTGGGAGTTACAACGAGGGCTACCAACGGCGCATTTGACGTGCTGAGGCCTGATCCATCGCACAAACAAACGCTCCGCTCTTCCTGAAGTGATGTATCGTACCACCCCGTTGGGTCTTGCACTTCCAACCCATTTTCAGCGATTTGAGTGAGGGAGAAGGTGTCTGTCATTCTCGGAATAAATGCTTTCCATCCAGGCGCTTCAGCGTCCTTGGTGATTGATGGGGTCCCCGTCTGCGCAATTGCCGAAGAGCGCCTCAACCGCGTTAAGTATTACGCCAAGTTCCCGGTGCTGTCGATTCGGAAATGTCTGGAAATTGCCGGCATAACCTTCCGCGACGTAGATTATGTTGCGCTTGGCAACGACCCGAAGGCCAACCTGGGCCAAAAGGCGTATTTCGTCATGAGGAACGTTCAGCACTTGCCCAGTATTCTTTCGCGGGCGAGCAAACGGCTTCAGCACACTGACCTCAAGAACCAGATCGTCAAGGAATGCGGCATCGAACCTTCATCCGTGCGATTCAAGCCCATACACGTAGAGCATCATCTAGCGCATGCCGCAAGCTCGTACTTCATCTCCGACTGGGAAAGATGCGCTGCCTTCACAGTAGACGGTTCCGGCGACTTCGTTACTTGCACACTAGGCAAATGCGAGAATGACAGCATCGAACTGTTGCGCAAGGTATACGTGCCCCATTCCTTGGGTACTTTCTACACCATGGTTTGCGAGTTCATCGGGTATTCTAAGTATGGAGATGAAGGCAAGGTCATGGCCCTGGCCGCGTTCGGTAATGATTCTTTTAAGCAAGAGTTTCGCGATATTCTGACTGTCACTCCCGAGGGCTTCACGCTCAATCTTAAGTATTTCATGCCCTTGGGGCCGAACCAGGGCATCAGATTTGACGAAACGGGCGAGGCTTTTTTCAGCCGGCAGTATTCGGATCGTATGGAGAAAACTTTCGGTTCTCCCAGGGATTTAGCCACGCCTTTGGCTGAGCGTGATATGAATTTAGCGGCGGCAATGCAGCATCGGTTCGAGCAGGCCTATTTCCAC
Source organism: Desulfomonile tiedjei (assembly GCA_016212925.1). Lineage (NCBI taxonomy): Bacteria > Pseudomonadati > Thermodesulfobacteriota > Desulfomonilia > Desulfomonilales > Desulfomonilaceae > Desulfomonile > Desulfomonile tiedjei. The sequence goes on along the minus strand of JACRDF010000041.1, from coordinate 31,169 downwards.
ATGCTCAACTTGCTGCACGGCCTGGTTCCCGATGCTCGCGTCGCAATCGCCGGAGGTTCAGCGCTCAACAGCGTCGCCAACGGAAAGATCGCTCAACAAACACCATTTCGGGAAACCTCGATTCAACCTGCAGCCGGCGACGAAGGCAACTCGCTGGGAGCGGCTCTGTATGTGGCCCGGTCCATTCTGCACGACGGGGACCGGTATATCATGAAGCACCCGTACCTCGGACCGGAGTACTCGGAGTCTGTCGTTCAGGCGGCTCTGGAAGCTCATCACATCCCCTATCGACGAATGGAGCAGCCTGAGCTGCTGAAGGCAACAGCCCGGTCGATAGCCGATGGGGCCATTGTCGGCTGGTTCCAGGGACGGATGGAATGGGGACCGCGGGCCCTCGGCAACCGGTCAATTCTGGCTCATCCCGGCCTGGAGACCATGAAAGAAACCTTGAACGCGCGCATCAAGCGCCGAGAGTGGTTTCGTCCTTTCGCACCGGCTGTTTTGGCGGAAAGGCAGAACGATCTTTTTGAAGAAAGCTCCCCCTCCCCGTTCATGCTTCACGTGTATAAGATCAGGCCGGAATGGCGCGAAAAATTGCCGGCTGTCAATCATGTCGACAATACCGGCCGATTGCAGACAGTGACCAGGGAATGTAACGCTCTTTTTCATAACCTTATTCGAGCCTTCGACGAATTGACCGGCATTCCAGTGATCCTCAATACGAGCTTCAATGAGAACGAACCTATCGTCTGCTCGCCTGAGGACGCGATCGAGTGCTTCCTTCGGACCCGAATGGACGCGCTGGCAATCGGCCCCTTTTTCTGCAAAAAGGAACTCACCGCGGAAGCGCCAGTGTAGCCGCAACAAGGCCCCAATCCGGCGGGAAACGCCGACGACACCGTTCCGGGTCCCCGTGGGGACGTCAAGATAATAGACTGAATAGACAGGGAAGTTGGAAAACTCCAACTTCCCTTTTTTTGTTGGTTAAGGAATCCAGGCCCTGTATATCCGTTGCCAAAAGTAATGTCCGTTTGGCCAGAAGATAATCAATCTGGTCTTCAGATCGTATCTACGGGGCCTACTTCTCAAGAGCGTCACAACGCCCGTCGTTCCAGCGAAGGCGGGAACCCAGGAAATCCCACGAGACGCGGGACTGGATTCCTGCCTCCGCAGGAATGACGGAATGGAGTGCTTGCCAATCGGACAAAAATTATGGCAACCGCCATAAAATTCCCCAAACGAATCTCTGACAATCTCGTCTATAAAGAAGACTGCTCACACTGATGCGCTTTCCCGGACGTCAGCATGGCAGGCTTTCCGCGGGACCGCCAGGCTATTGCGGTGGAGGCCAGAGCCTGCCCCGGACCACGATCCGGGGTCCCTGCCGGCCCACGTTAATATTGCCCGTTTGATCGCACATTGGTGCACGACTGCAATTCACCGGAGCCTTTTATAATGTCCCATCCCGTGCCAATCCACGAGCTAGAGACCGCGGCCGCTCGCCTGTGGAAAAGCGTCATGCTCCTCGCCATCCTCCTGCTGGGCCTCGGGTTGCGCTTGGTCAAGCTGGCGCAGAATGGATGGGGAAACGAGTACTACACCGCCGGCGTTCGGAGCATGACGACTAGTTGGCACAACTTCCTTTACAATTCCTTCGATCCGGCCGGGTTCGTTTCAGTGGACAAGCCCCCGGTTGCGCTGTGGATCCAGGCCGCTAGTGCCAAGTTTTTCGGCTTCCATGCCTTCAGCGTCCTCATGCCCCAGGTCCTCGAAGGTGTGGCCGCGGTGTGGATCGTTTACCATCTCGTGCAGCGCGGTTTTGGCGCTCGGGCCGGGCTGTTGGCCGCGCTCTTCCTGGCTATCACGCCGATAAGCGTCGCGATCGACCGATCGAGCAACACCGATAGTTGCCTGGTGCTGGTCCTGCTCCTAGCGACATGGGCCCTAATCCGGGCTGCCGAAGAAGGTAGCCGGCGTTTTTTGCTGCTATCTATGGCCCTTATTGGCCTCGGGTTCAACGTCAAGATGCTGGCCGCGTTTGTCGTGCTGCCGGCCTTCGTGCTGGTTTACTATCTGGGCGCACCCGTCGTGCGGGGACGCCGCTTAGCAGACTTGGCCATCGCCGGCCTACTCTTGATCGTGGTGTCTCTGTCCTGGGTCCTTATTTACGACTTGACGCCGCCCGAACAGCGGCCGTTCGCCGGTACCACCAAGAAGAATTCCATGCTGGAACTTGCGGTCGGTCCGTACGCGGTCGGACGGTTCGTGTCGCCTCTGAAATCGTCTGAGCCTACCCGGAGCGATCCGCGGTCCCGACAAGACGCTGCTGGCCGAGTTCAATGGGCTCCCGGCGAAGAAACTCCGTCCCAGCCCGGGGATGGCAAAAGATTGTCGCGACTTTTCGTCCGGGCCCCGGCGGGGCCGCTGCGGCTTGCCGACGGCCAATTGGCCGGGCAAGTCGGGTGGCTGTTCCCTCTGGCAATTATGGGGCTTGTGCTCGCAGCGGTTCGGGAACGGTTCCGCAAGCCGCCGGCGCCGACTCACCTGGCGCTGCTGCTGTGGTTCTGCTGGGCCGTCGCTTATGGAGTTGTCTACAGCTTTGCGGGCGGCATCATGCACCTGTATTACCTCGCGACCCTGGCGCCTGCGCTGGCTGCGCTGGCCGGCATCGGAGTGGCCTGTCTTTGGGACAGGTACGCTCAGAAGGGTTGGGGCGCGCTTCTCCTTCCCGCCTCACTTGTCCTGACCGCCGTGTGGCAGATATATATCAACGCAAGTGCCTTCGATGGGACGCTTGGGGAAATGCTAAATGCCATGGCCGCACTCATAGCTCTGAGGGGACGCCCTGGTGTTCAGCTTACGTGGCTTCATGTTGATCTCCTTGCGGTAACCCTCTTTGTGGCAGGCGGGTCGCTCCTCATGCTTTTTCGTCAACCCTGGGGTCGGACCGAACGGGCCCTGGCAGCTGGTATGTTCGGAATTGGACTCCTGGCGCTGCTGGCGTTCCCTATGGCTTGGGCCTGGAGCAGTGTCATCGCGCCTGGACATGGCACGCTACCCTCGGCAGACCCGGCACGCCTTCTTCCTGGCCACGGCAATTCCGCAGCGCTCTCCAGCCCCGGGTTAAGCAAGGTCATGGGCGACTCGAAACTGGTTCGCTTCCTCAAGGCCAACAGCGGAGGCGAACGCTTTCTGCTGGCTACATCGAGCGCGCGGCTTGCCGCTCCGATCATCATCAGCACGGGAGGGGCTGTGATGGCGATGGGAGGCTTTCATGGGCTGGACCCTATTTTGAGTCCGGAGAAGTTGGAGCGGATGGTCCAAGCCGACCAGGTCCGCTTCGTGATGCTGGGCGATTGGTGGTTCGTCAGCCGTATGCTCGGCGCGGAGGCAGCGGAACGGCCCATCGCCGACTGGGTCAGAGCCAAAGGGAGATTAGTCGATTCCACTCTGTGGCGCTCCTTCGATAGTACGAGGAGTCGTCTGGAGCTTTATGATCTGCGGCCGGACGTGGCCCTTGTACAGGTTCCGTCGCGATAACCGCGGTGATCGGGACACGTTTGCCTATTGTGGACACGGAAATATGCCGTTGACAAATAATCACCGGGACAGACCTGTGCCATTGCGAGGAGTGAAACGACGAAGCAATCTCATTTTCGGTGGGACCGGCATCTTGCCGGTCATTCAAATAGACAGGCTGGAAGCCTGTCCCACCAGGCATGGCTGCCACCAATGGAGATTGCTTCGGGCTTGCGCCCTCGCAATGACAGTTGCATTCTTTCCCAAGTGAATAATTCCGTGTGGACAAAAGATTATTTGTGGACTAGGTGTGAGCTACAAGAGCGTAATCACTCATTTAATCTGGGCTTCTTGAGGTCTCTGTCATTGCGAGCGCAGCGAAGCAATGACCGTTTTCCGCCGCTGGTGACTGAACGGCTAGGCAAGAGCCGAATGCGTTGTTGCTGCATCGGCTGGAACATGATATTTCAGGATCGCACGCTGGTTAAGCCTGTTCCCCCAATGCAGTCTTCAGCCCTCGGTAGGGGTCCACTATGAAAATCCTTGTCCCGGTTATGTTGGCCTTCTTGAACCTCGCATTTGCTGCCGAAGCGCAAGAAACCTTTACGGCATACGGCTCGACTGTCATGTACACTCGCCCGGACCCTTCCCAGTGGAACCTAGTCCACGATGGCATAGACGCGAAGTCAAATGCATTTCTGCTCATGTTCGAGCACAACCCGATCGAAGATGCTGAAGGTCGTAAGATACGCCCTGTCATGGCTCTCATCTGTGAAACGGTCCCGGAGGCCATTGACGTAATAAAGTACTCCATCGGCAAACGGGTACAAGTTCCATTCGACGTCAAGGAGATGCTGACCCCCCAGCGAGGCAATTTCACTCACAGCAACTCCGTCGGGTATGAGGGGGAATATAAAAGAGGAGCCGTGGTTCACAAGGTTCTTGTGGGCCATTTGCGCCATAAGGTGGCCGGGGTTCAGGTGATCTGCGATTCGACGGACGGTGTTTACGACAAAGTGGAGGCAGACATGAGGGCCTTTCTGTTCTCCATAACGTTCAAAGAGTAAGCGGCCGCTACCTCTCCTCTTTCCCGTTGTGGTAAAATCCCGAGCTGATGGGAAATGGGATAAAAGGGGGAACCGTTGCGCAGTTAAGGACGTTACCCGTGAACAATCGTCCGAATTAATTCTCTGAGAAGAACCGCGTTGCCTTGAGAAATATTCACTATCTCAAATCCCGCCAGAAAGTCAGCGTCGCCCTCTGGTTCCTCCCAACGAAAGACGGCCTCAAGTACTATCTCGTCGGCTGACACTAGTCCCCCGGTATCAATTCTTAAAGCTAGCATCACGCCAAGAGGTGGGCGCATACCCTTTACGCAACCGCCCTTTTCATTAATGTCGACCAGGAGCCCTGAAGTCGATTCCGGAGACTCCATGGCGTTGACTGTTAAGAGCAACTCAAGGGGGTAACGTGGTGTGACTCTTCTGTCGCTGTCACTGGCCTCGTAGTCGTAGAGTATGGGCCTCCAGTAGACATGTGCAGAATTTACCGCCTGTTCGCTCATTAGCTGGAGAAGCCTTCTGCGCAGGTTCGCAGCGGACAACCGATATTTCTCCATCAACTCCGAATCAATTACACCACGCCGAACATCGTCAATCAAAGAGCCTTCGTCATTCGTTATCATTTGGACCTCCGCCGACCCACCCCCCAAAAACCGGTCCAGATTCTTGGTAAGTATTATGGCAGAATCTCAAGTCAATAGGAACACAAATGCATAAAGGAGGTCAGGGCTGGAAGTCGGCGCTGCAAAAACAATATACTTGCCTCCATCCCTGACCATCCAGCGGGCTCGGAACGTCCTTGACATAAGTGGAATCGCTCCTTACTTGCCGTGGGTGACCGCGATTTTTTCGAACATCATCACGAGCCCGGTGGCAAGCGTGTAGAGTGAATCAACAACCAGATTGTCTTCCGCTGTGTCGTCGAAGAAAACATTCAGCGATGATTCCATGCCGTCGTCCGGCTTCCAGTAACAAATGAGCATCGGTATCCTCGGAAGAGGGTGCAATATTACTGCAATGTCCGAATTAAAGGCATTAGGCGCAGATTTCGCGCTGAAGATTTGGATCATATGCTCAAACAGATCTGTATGAGTATCGGCAACTTGCTTCAACGGCTTTTCACACCGCTGGCCGAAAAGGCGAGCCCACGTGGCCCCATTCTTGAGTTCACGCATGGGGACCCAGTTGCCTGAAACGGGCTTCCCGGAGCAACCCACAACATAGTTTAAGAGCGGTATTGTGACCCACCCATGCACGTGGCAGTCAGAAGTGACATTTCCCTGGGAATCGACATGGAAGTCCTTGCCAAGGCACTTGACCGCGAGTTTTTCCTCCGAAAACGAAGCGCCCAACCTCGCGGCGGAAGAACCCAAATCTACTCCGGCGATTTTCCGCTTCAATTGTGCCAGCGCTTGTTCCTGTTCCCGGTCCAAAGTCCTGGACTGAGAGTTCTGGACACTGAACGTCTCCAGGTTGGCCTTTGGTATATGGACGCATTCCTCCAGGCCCTTATCACCCTTGAAGACAGCCGCGGCAAAAGCAAAACATGTCGGAACCCTACAGTCCCGGCAATTGGTCTTTGGTAGAATCTTGAAGATCTCCATGGCGTTGTTTAGTTGAATCATTTCCACGTTCTCCCACTCACCTCGTCAATGTCGATCGGCACCGTTTGGATCGCCCAAGATCTTGCAGGGGCTGGTGTTAACGACCACCTTCGCTCCTCAAGCTCCAATCGGGCGTGACTGTCAATGGAATCCATTGTATTCGACGGCGTTCCATCATGCAACGTCTGTAACCGGGGCCACATTCGGCAGGTTGCCATCGCAAAAGCAATGGGCCTGACCCTTTTCTCCGATAGTGCTTGACTGAAGAAAAAACGAAGAGATATGCTTTAGCTATCGGCGAGAATTCCTTCGTCAAGCAAGTCGGTCTGTAATATGCTCGGCTTCTCGGCTAATTCAGGTGGGGGAAATGGCATGTCAAAGAAGATTAGCGCTCGTCAGGTCCACGAAGACCTCAAGTCCGGTATGAGTGATCATGCCGTGATGGAGAAATACGGGATCAATGCCGCAGGGCTTGCGAAAGTTCGTGCAAGGATCGAGCAAATAGGTTTGTCGCGAAACACCGAAGGATCTCATGGCGAGGAAAGGCAACCTCATCGCACAATAGACCACGCACCATGCCCCTCCTGTGGCTTCCCCTTGAACGGCAAATCACTAGACTGCCCCAAATGCGGAGTTTTATTGTCGCGGGTGACCGCGACCCCCGTTCCTCGCGATGGGTTTGGCGAACAGGAAGGCGTAAGCAATTCGACCGGTCACCTAAGAACCGAAAAACGACCTCAAGCTGAAAGCGGAGTTCGAGATTATGACGAAGAAGGGGATTTTGGAGCAGCACATGCCCAGATACGCAGTCGCGGCAAGCTGGCTCAGTTTTTTGGAGACCACAAATTGATTGCGATCATGGTCTGTGTTGTCGGCGTACTGCTGGTACTTGCGCTAATCGGCTTTGGCGTCGAGACCTACTTCAAGAGCAAGCGCATGAACGCGTACAAGCAGGTCCTCGACGACTGTCGAAACAATCTGTCAATGAGCAGCAAACCCGATTTCGAGGCTTCATTGGAACGGGTGAAACGCCTGATTGCCGCCGCGGCGGGGACCGCAAAGGGCACGAGCTGGTCGGAAGAAGAAGTCGCGTTTATGGTTTTTTCCGCGCTAGATGAGACGGACAGATTCCTCGACGAAATGAAACGGCTGGCAGACGAAAACGAGGAATTGTACGGCCGCAATGCCGCCCAAACAGGGCAATTGCTGAAAAGCGGCGTGGCAAGGATGGTCGCGTCCATTGGCAACAAGAACGCGAAAGCCTCGATTCGGCTTTCGCTTATATCTCGAGGGTATGTGAGCCAATGAAAGCAATGATGACGCGGTGTTGCCCAGCAGAGTCCGATGATCTCCCATGTTAAAAAGAAATCGGCCTGCGCAGCCCGTCAACCGCTTCCTAACCGACCTGACTTCCTATCCAAACCGGGACTCCGATAGAGAATTCATTCACTATCCGGACCGGTTTCCTGGGGGTTGATGGGCAAAGGTGGTTTCCGGAAATGATAACCCTTCGCAAAAGCATTGCCGTCAAAATCGCTCTGCTGGTTCTCGGCAGCACTTGCCTGGTTCTAGCCATGGTCTTGTGGGTCAATTACAGTAGATCCAAAGAGTTAATAAAGCAAGAGGCAGGGAAAAGCGCACGGAATCTCACCGCCTCTCTGGCCAATGAAATCGAGCAGGAATTTCTGTTGGTGGCTCAGGCAGTCGAGGATTTAACTGCCTTCTTGGAGTCAAGCACTTGGGATGAGGAGGCCCTTCTCCGCCATATCAGACACATGGTCACGGGGCATGATCGAGTTTTCGGGTCCACTGTGGCCTTTTTGCCCAATATGTTCAAACCGGATGTTGAAAGATTTGCCCCTTATTTTTTTAGAGCAAACGGCGAGATCAAGTTCGAGCAGCTCGGCACAGAATCTTACAATTACTTTTCCAAAAATTGGTTCAGCGTTCCTGTGAAGCTGAGAAAGCCCGTATGGACAGACCCTTACTTTGATGAGGGCGGTGGCAATGCAGCGATGATCACCTACGCGAGCCCCATGTTTGGCGAAAAGGAGGAAGGCTCAACACCGCGCTTGAGGGCCGTCGTAACTGCGGATATCTCTCTGGAACAGTTGAATAAACTTACGAATTCCAAGCATGTCTATGAAACCGGATTCCTGTCAGTGATCTCGGATGAAGGGACTTTTGTCACCAATCGAAATCCTGATCTAATTATGCGCTCGTCAATATTCGATACTGCTGATAAGGCGAAAGATCCGCGAGCCAAAGAGCTTGCCCGGGCGATGATAACTGAGGAATCAGGCTTCTACGACATTGGTCCGGGCATTACCGGAGTCGATTCCTACCTGGCTTTCACGCGAATTAATCCTCCGGGGTGGACCCTGGCTGCCATCCTGCCAAAGAAAGAGCTTTTCGCAGAAGTGGAGGATCTTTTCCGGACAACGATCCTCTTGGCAGTGGTTGGCATAGTATTGCTGGTGTTCGCTTCCGTTTTAGTTGCACGCTCTATCAGCCGTCCTTTGCGCCGCATGGCCGATGAAACGGTCAAGGTTGCCGCGGGCGATCTAGATATCGATTTGGGAGATATCCAATCCAATGACGAGGTGGGCCAGTTGGCACGGGCCTTCACTCGAATGACAGAGGGATTGAAGGACAGAGACCGCATAAAAGACACTTTCGGACGCTACTTGACACAAGAAGTGGTCAAGCGACTTCTTGACTCTAAAGACGGTCTCAGGCTCGGCGGAGAAATGAGAGAGCTTTCCATCATGATGTCGGATCTGAGGGGCTTTACTGCTCTCACCTCGACGATGAGCCCTGAGCAGGTGATCAAGTTTTTGAACAGATATTTGGGCAAGATGGTGGACATCATCTTGGATCACCGCGGGATCATCGATGAGATCATCGGGGATGGTATTCTGGCTTTTTTTGGCGCACCGGAAGCCCTGGAAAATCATCCGGAGTTGGCCGTGGCGTGCGCCCTGAAGATGCAATTAGCCATGGAAGGAATCAACGCTCAGAACGAGGCCGATGGCTTGCCGCATCTCGAAATGGGAGTCGCAGTCAACACCGGCGAGGTTGTGGTTGGTAACATCGGGTCGGAAAAACGAGCCAAGTACGGGGCGGTTGGAGCACAAGTCAACTTCACGGGAAGAATGGAATCCTTTACCGTAGGCGGACAGGTTTTGATCAGTAAGGGAACGTATGAGAAGGTCTCCGATAAACTCGACGTGACGCAAGTGCTCGACGTTGCAATGAAAGGAGTACCCGGGAAGGTCAAACTCTACGACGTGAAGGGCATTGCGGGCCAGTACGAGGCCTATCTGCGCGATAGGGATGAAACACTGACCCGAATAGGTGAGCGGGTACCAGTCCGGGTATTTCGGCTTGATCAGAAAATGATGTCCGGCAAAGGAGAAGGCGGCCATATTACTTACGCATCGCTTATCTCGGCAAAAGTAATGTTCGAGAAAGAAATTTCATCGTGGGAAGACATACGAATGGTTGTGGAGCAAAGCCCAGCTAGCCAGGCACCTCCGGAAATATACGGCAAGGTCATCTCGGTCAGCGGTCTGCCGGATGGAACGGAAGGCCTCGTCCGTTTCACGTCGGTCTCGGCTTCTGCTTACGAACTGATTCGTAGGCTTCTTGGGATTGAACATAGTTCCGGTTCAGCATGATGTCCTTGGAATCCCGAGCCCTAAGGAATCTGAACACCGGAGGAAGTTCAAGCACAAGGCCCAATAAACATCGTGGCCTGGAATTACACGCTGAATCGACGGAGTATAGCGTTGCAGCGCATCCTAAAGTGCTCTAATATGGCAGCAGTTGGTGGTTGGAGGCAGCGGAATTCCCGGATCGACGGGGCGAATCATGAAATACCGTATTTTGATTGAGCCAGACGAGGATGGCGTCTTTGTGGCAGAGGTTCCGTCACTGCCGGGATGCGTATCACAGAGTCGAACCCGCCAGGAAGCCATAGAAAATGTCAAAGAAGCCATAGGAGCTTATCTTGAGAGCCTCGCGGTACGCGGGGAGCCTATTCCTCCTCTTTTTGCCGTAATTCAAGGATTATATCCATTTGGCGAAGGATGTTCCGGATAAAATACGGGAACTGATTGAGGAATAAGCACTCGTACACCAAGGGATTCAGTCATGGGCATCAACGAACTGTTAAAGGAAAAGCGGGAAGACATCTTGCGGTTGGCAGCGAGATACGGCGCCTCAAACGTGCGAATCTTCGGCTCCGTGGCGAGGAGGCAGGCCGGACCTGAGAGCGATATAGATTTCCTCATCGATATGGAGCCAGGGCGGACCCTCTTTGACCTCGGAGGATTCCTTTATGAACTCCAGGAACTACTGGGCATTCCGGTAGATGTGGTGCCGGAACAAGGACTCCGAGAGAACGTCCGGTCGAATGTAATCAGAGATGCGGTCCCGTTATGAGAGATGACCGAGCACGTCTCATGGACATGGTCGAAGCCGTAACAAGTATTGAAAAGTACGCTGTTTTCGGTAAGGACCGTTTTCTTAGGGACGAGCTGATACGGACTTATATCATTTATCAGTTGCAAACCCTCGGCGAAGCGGCCTCCAAGTTGTCTCCCGCTCTACGGGCAAGGCACACCGAGGTCCCGTGGCCGAAGGTCCTCGGCATGCGACATGTCCTCGTTCACGATTATTTTCGCGTCAACTATGACATTGTGTGGGGTGTTATCGAGGCTGATCTTCCCCCCCTGAAGGCTCAGCTCCAAGGGATTCTCTCGGAGTTAGCGGGCCTGGAGCAATGACTTGACACACCCGGTCGAGTTGGCCCACACCGTTTTGTCAGATCCAAAAAGGAGGGCTTCTCGGTGACCTGGCAGGAAAGAATTGTCATAGACCCACGCATACTCGCGGGCAAACCAGTTGTAAAGGGCACCCGGCTTGCAGTGGAATTCATTGTCGGTCTGCTCGCGGAAGGGTGGCCGGAAGAGGAAATAGTGAAGAATTATCCTGGGTTAACCAGGGAAGACATCCACGCGTGTCTTGGTTATGCCAGTGCTGTTCTGAAAGCCGAAAAGGTCTATCCCCTTCCGGACCCGGTGTCTAATCCATGAGATTCCTGGCGCCGAGCCAACAACAAAATAAATACGGTGGCCCTGGAATTACATGCTGAATCGACGGGGTAGAATTGCAGGGCAATCCAAACTGTTCTAGTATGACGGCAGTTGTCAGTTGTCGGCAAAAGGAGTGGGCAATGGAGAGTACCAACATAAAAGAAGAGGCCCGACGTTTAGTGGATCGACTGCCAGACGATTCCACTTGGGACGATCTGATGCATGAAATTTATGTGCGTCAATCCATAGAGAAAGGTCTTGCCGACAGCGAGGCCGGGCGTACTACTAGTGTTGAAGAGGTTCGTGCCAAGTTTGGGCTCGACAAGTGAAGGTCGAGTGGACAGACAATGCGCTGGAACAGCTCTGGGCCATTCATGACTATATAACTCAAAGCTCTCCGGAATACGCCCAGAGAGTTGTCGATCGTCTCACCGCGCGCAGTCAACAAATCAGAGACTTTCCTTTATCCGGTCGTGTCGTGCAGGAATACAATGCACCACAAATACGAGAGGTCATTGAAGGACCGTATCGGATTATCTACTACATAAGGCCCGACCGGATTGATGTTCTTGCGGTAATTCACGGCGCACAACAGACTCCCTGGAGCAGGTAGGTTAGGCGAGTAGTAAGAAACGCAAGAAGGGGCTCTCATTCAAGAAACCCGAGTTCCTCTTTGTTTTTCGCTCCCGCATCCAGAACCTCCAAACCGACCCAAGGAATAGTGAACTGTATTACAGGATGTTATGTCCTTGCCCACAGGAACCGGATTAAGTATGGTGTCCCCAGAATACCGGAATTCCCCTGGACCTCTTTGCTGGAATTCCAAAAACTATAATTTCAAAGAGTGACTTCGTCATTAAATGATTTATGAGACGCTGCTGGAGAAACAATCATGCCAGATTTTCGCATCAGCAAGCTTGATTCAGCCCGTCGCCAGCTTGAGACAGCAATAAACCTGTACTTTTATGAACGTGACGTCGTGTCCGTCCATACGTTATCAGCAGCAGCATTCAACATCATGGCAGATATCGGTCGGCACGATGAGGGTGGCAAAAACACTTTACGAGGTATCATTCTTGATAACTTTATCAAGAAAGAGCATAGAAAATTTGTTCGAGAAAGGCTTCGGCAAGCGGAGAACTTCTTCAAGCATGCGGATAAAGATTCGAAGGCCTTTCTTGTTTTCAATCCTGGACAGACCGAATTTCTCATCTGGGATTCCATTGTCACGTATCTATCAATGACTGGTGAATCGCCCCCGATTTTCAAGGTCTTTCATCTTTGGTTCGGCCTCCAGCACGCAGACATTTACCCTGTCAGCGATGATCAGGCCAGCATCCTAAATCGTGCCAAGGCGGCGGTTCAGGACATGAACAGGCAAGCTTTCTTTGAGTTTGTTTTGCCTCTGCTTTACAGGTTGGATAGACCCCAGGGCTCGGAGGTGTAAGGATCCGCTGAAGAACTTCCGGCAATACAGCGCAATCCATGGGAGACGGAACTTGACCCCGGCTGCGCTTATTGCCAGCCTCTCCACTGCTCCGTCAAGGCTTGAATGGCCTGTGGCCTCCCCCCAATGCTATTGAATTAAGAGAGTCTCTGTGTGTGCTGAACCACCCGAGGCAAGACTGCGTGCGATTAGAGAGTGGCTGGGGGCTAGGCATGTGGGGCAGGCTTTCCAGCCTGCCGTCAACCTGCCTGAACTGAGATCTTTTGCCAGAGAAGACCTCCAGGCTGTTGCTCTGTTCAGGAGGAAGCTGCCTCATTGGGAATTGGCCGGTTCTACCTATTTTGTGACTTTCCGGGTCCATAAGGCGCTCGGCACGATTTTGGAGGCCGGCGCCGTTGCATGTGCTATCGAAGAAGCTTTGTGGTTTTGGCATGGAGAAAGGTATTGCCTGCAAGCCTATGTGATCATGCCTGACCATGTGCATTTGTTGCTAAAACCGGTTGCCGGATGGAGCCTTGCCAAAATCCTACAGGGGATAAAAGGATTTACGGCAAGGCAGATCAATAGATGCCTTGGTAGAAAGGGTACCTTCTGGCAGGATGAGAGTTTTGATCATCTGATAAGGAATGAGCGGGATTGGCTGGATAAATTCACCTATATTCATGACAACCCGGTCAAAGCAGGCCTGGTGATTAAACCCCAGGATTATCCGTTCAGCAGTCTGGTAACCATGCACAGCCAAGGCAGGCTGGAAAGCCTGCCCCACAACAGCAGTTTGGTCTCACCTCCTTAAGCCAACACCATTGGGAGCCTCCCCCTGCCCTACAAAGGCTCTTGGCCTGGACAATGCTTCTATTCCACGATCAGGTGCCGGTACTTTTCCAGGAAGCGGACTGGCTTTTTCAGAGCGTCTCTGCGGAAGGGCTCAGCCAAGACTTCAGCGCTTCCGTCGATAACAGCGTCGATGACCGCGGGCTTGCCGGATTTCAGTGCCGCTTCGACAACCCCTCTCACATCTTCGGCCTTTTCGATCCGGTAGCCTTCTGCTCCCATGTCCCTTGCGATTTGCGCAAAATCGGGATTTTTCAGGTTCGTTCCCACGAAGCGGTCATCGTAGTAGTCGATCTGGTTTTTCTTCTCCGCGGCCCACTCATTGTTGTTGAAAACAACGGCGATGACGGGAATTTCTTCTCGCACAGCGGTCATGACTTCGCTTAGGCCGCTGATGCCGTAAGCTCCATCACCCTGGAGAGCGAAAACCGGCTTGTCCGGTGCTCCCAGTTTAGCTCCCAGAGCCACACCGTACGCGATGCCGCAGTTGCCCCAGCTCAGCGGAGCCAGAAACTGCCTTGGGCCGGTGGGCCGAAAGTAGCTGTTGCACATGGAGCAAGTATTTCCCACGTCCGTGGTCACAATGGCATTCTGAGGCAACGCCGCCGACAGCTCGCTGAGCAATCGCCTGGGATGAAGCAATCCGGACCGCGGGGTTGCCCATTGGTCTAACTCTTTACCCCATGCCTCCTTTTCTCGCTGAATCTCCGCGGGCCTCTCGGTGTGGTCCTCGGCGGTCTTGCCGATCTCTCGAAGCTTCTCCAACACACGTGCAGCGAACTCCCCGGCATCTGCCGCTACAGGCAGATTCACCGGCCGACTCGCGCCCAATTGCCGGTGATCCGCATCCACCTGGATGATGTAAGCTCCTGTGGGCCAATAGTTCATATCGTACTGCCGCAGAGTGCCGAATGGACCGAGACGAGTTCCCAGAGCCAGCACCACGTCAGCCTTGGAAAGAATGCGCATGGCCGCCTTGGAGCCGCAATAGCCTATGGGACCGACGCTCAGGGGGTGATCCGAGGGGAAACTGTCATTGTGCAGATATGTGTTTACAACAGGCGCGGTAAGATATTCCGCAAGGGCCTTGGTCTGGGATATCGCGCTTGAAATGGTGACCCCTCCGCCGGCAAGAATGACCGGGAACGAAGCCCGTGCCAGGACCTCCGCTGCTTTGGTCACATCCGAGTCTGAGCCCGGGCCTCTCTTCACATCCGGGGTCTTGAATATTTCGCAGTCCATCTCGCCGTAGAAGTAGTCCCGCGGAATATTGAGCTGTGTGGGGCCGCACTCGGCTTTGGCATGGTAAAAGCAGCGCCTCGCAAGCTCGGCCATGCGGTCAGGCCGGTTCACTCGCACCTGAAACTTCGTGCAGGCCTGGAACCACGGCATCTGGTCAAGCTCCTGGAACCCGCCCGTGCCTATTCCGGCACTGCCCGTCTCCGGCGTTATGGCTACTACAGGAGAATGCGCCCAGAACGCGGCGGTGATGGCTGAGACAAAATTCGCGGCGCCGGGACCGTTTTGCGCTATGCAGACCTGAGGCTTTCCCGTGACACGAGCGAGCCCGTCCGCGGCATGCGCGGCCGCTTGTTCATGGGCTACGGAAACAAACCGTATGCCCGCTGCCGGGAAGAGATCCAAAGCGTCCATATAAGCGCTTCCCACTATACCGAAGACCACTTTGACTTCTTCGGCAACCAGAGTCTCCACTAGTGCTTCCGATGGTGTCATTCTAGCCATGTATTTTCTCCGTCCGCGTTATGCCAATGTGGTTAGAAACAGGGAATCTGCAAGAGGGAATCCTTGCGACACATTAAAGGTTCCACCTGCAATTTCATCGTAAACGTTCACCGGGATAATGTTGCGGTGGGCCTTTGTAGGGGCGAGGCATGCCTCGCCCACGGGCGACACGTGTGTCGCCCCTACAACAAATACACCTCGCCTCGAATCAGTACAGGCAACGACCGCGATCCCGCTGATTGGTTACACTTCATCTTTCCAACTCCGATGAGAGCGACCGAGCCATGAGCCGCTCGTACAGTCCCGGAAACATCTTGTTAACCAGCCGGGTGAGGCGTCCCACAGCCGAGAGAACCAACAAGCGCTTGCCGCTCACCGCGGCCCGGAAGACCGCGTCGGCTACATCTGCCGGCCTCGCGATGCGCCCCAACGTGGATTGGGGATGGAGCGTAATTTCACCATCACCGCCGAGAGCGCTAGCCGATATCCCCGTTGCGGTGAAGCCGGGGCACACGATCATTACGTCTACGCCCAAGGGACTCAACTCTGTTCTCAAGGAGTCGAACAGGCCGTGAAGAGCGTGCTTGCTCGCCGCGTAACCCGAGCGTCCGTAAAGCGGTGAAAACCCCGCAACGGAACTGACTGCTATGATCAGGCCATTGCGTTCGATGAGACTTTCCAAAGCCGCTTTTGTGCAGTAAAGGGAACCGAAGAAGTTCACACCCATAACTCTTTGGAACACGCCTAGCTTTGTGTCTCTGAACGCGCTCCGGTGAGTTATCCCCGCGTTGTTGATCAGGACGTCGATTCCTCCAAAGCACTTAATCACGCTGGTAATTGCGGCCTGGCACTCTTCCGCGGCGGTCACATCGCACGCAACTGCAAGGTTTTCGATGCCGCGGCCCCGAAGGTCTGCGGCAAGGGATTCAATGCCTTCAACGCTCAAATCCAGCAGTCCGAGCTTCGCGCCCGCTTCGCCGAAGCGATGTGCGAACGCAGCGCCCATACCGCCGGCCGCGCCGGTTATCACCACTATCTTGCCTCTAAAATCCCTACCGGCGCCCACTTTGCCTGGCCTCGAGGTAATAGTCGAAGACCTCTCGGGTGGTCTTTCGCGGTGTGTATCCGAACTCCCCCTTAAGTCTCCTGTTGCTCAGAACAGGGCGATATCGGAGGAAGTTCACCTGCTCAGGGCCGTACTGGGTCAATCCAAGGCGTTTGAGCAACCACAGAGCAGGCGTGATCACACAAATCGGGATCGGTATGTACGGCTTGCCCATGATTGTGGCGATTTCTTTCATTGTGAGTACGCCGTCGCCCGCCATGTTGTAAATGCCGCTCTTGTTATCATGTATTCCTTTAATTATCGCCCCTACTACGTCTTCATCCCATATGAAAACAAAAGGTGTAGGCGCGGATCGCAGGCCCAGAACGTACCACTTCTCGAACAAGGCCGTAATTTGATTGGACGTGGTCCTCCCCAGCACGGTCCCCGGTCGAAATATCAGTTGCTCAAGCTCGGGGTGTTCCTGACGACACGTCGCGAGCATCTCTTCGACCTGCCGTTTGTGATCCGAATAAGCAAACTCGACGTTGCCCCGAAGCGTATCCTGTTCGTCCAACCACTCGGGATTGTCTGCATAATAGCCGTAAGCGGCCCCGGAGCTTGTATAGATCAGCCTCCTCACACCGGCTTCCAAGCACCCGGCAATCACGTTTCTGGTGCCCAACACATCCACCGAGTACTCGAATTCCCGGTCCGATTTTCGGCCGGGTGTAACCACCGCTGCGAGGTGCGCGACTACGTCTGCAGAGTACTTTTTCAACAACTCACGGAATTCCGGAGTTCGTATATCCGCGGTGACGTACTCCACCCCAGGTAGCTTGTCCTTGTCCGCGGGGGCTCGAACGTCCGCAGCCACAATTGTCTTAACGGACTGCCGGTCTCGGGAAAGCGCGGCCACCACCTTGCGGCCTATGTATCCGCCTGCGCCCGTTATTACGACTGATTCGGCCGGTCCTGTTTTGGTTGACATCAGACTCTCTATTCCCGTGGTCCCGCGAGTTCGCGGGAGTAACACATCGTCAATATTAGAGAAAAATCTAAAACAATCGAAATAGCCGAAGAGACATCAACAAAGATCATTTCTCGAACTCCAGGGCCACTTTTTCCACTTTCGCGAGATCCCGCGGATAAAAGAATGATCCCATAAAGAAGAACGCGGCAGCTACCACGAACGAAAAAGGAAGTATAAGGAACGCAGTACGAATCCCATAGTGGTCGGAAATTGCTCCGACAAACACAGGACCGAGCGCGGTCCCTAGCACGTGCTGAATTATCACGCACAGGCTGTAAGATATGGCTCTCAATCCGGGGTGAACCACGTCTTGAGTCACCGCGGCCGCTGATGGAACAAAGAAAGCAGCGGTCATTCCGCCCAGGCATGCTATGGGAAAGACAAGCGAGTCCGGGGCCAATGCAAATGCCGATATGAAGACGGCAAAGGCGAAAAGTGACGACGACGCCGGCAACAAGAGCCTTCCCTTCGGGTTTGTCCTTTGCCACTTGTCCGCGAGGAATCCGCCTATGGGCGACCCCGCAATGGCCATGAGCATAATGAGCCCGGCTTTCGTTCCAGCCTCACTCACGGAAATTCCTTGCAGTCGATGGAAATAAGTGGGCAGCCAAGCCAGCATAGCCGCGGTCGCAAACAGGCAGCCTGCAAAGCCCAGGTAGGTCAGTATGAGCGATGGCGTGCGAGCGAACTCCCTGGCTATATCCGCGGGTCGCATAGAACTCTTGGCTTGGGATTGGGCTTCGTTGCCGGCAGATCGGACCAGATCGACGTTCTTGTAATCCTTGATCCCAAAAAACAGCAGTGCGACCAGTAGGCCGGGCAGCGCCACGATCCCGAATGCATAACGCCATCCGAACCTCTCGGCGATGATTCCGCCTAGAGCTATTCCTAGAGCCGCTCCTAGAGGAATGGAAGCGTTCCATAATCCCATTATCCTGGCACGATGTTTCTCGGGGAATATGGCCGATATCATCGCGGTGCCGCCGGGCCCATAGCCCGCTTCCCCGAGTCCGATGAATACACGGGCAATGAAAAGCTGGAAGAAATTTGTGGTGGCAGCGCAAGCAGCCGTGGCCAGACTCCACAACACGCACATGATGCCGACGCTCTTCTTTCGGCTCCACCTGTCCACCAATATTGAGACCGGAAACGTGAAAATCATAATGGACCATGAAACCGCTGCTACGAGCAGGCCGCACTGGGTATCCGTCAGTCCCCATTCCGCCTTCAAAAATGGGAATAGGGAGACGATCACCATCCTGTCGATATAGTCAAACATGTAAACCAGGAAAAGGAGCCCGAACACGTAATAGGAATACTTCTTGGAAACCAGGTATCCGTTTTCAGCTCGCACGCTTGTCATGGACTCTCCTCCTCAGTGCCGGATCGGCCGCTGAAGGACTCACGTCATTTTCCTTTGGGCTCCTGATGCATGGCCTTGAAATGCATGAGCCCGGGCGCCCACATGTGCTTGGTCGGATCGACGTCCACGTGTATTACCGAGCATTTTCCCGCGGCAAGGCACCGCTCTATTGCAGGCTTGAGGTCTGCCGGGCGGGAGACTCTTTCCCCGTGAGCCCCCATAGCCTGTGCAAGCTTGTCAAACTGGATCTCGCCCAATTCCGTGTTAATGGTTTCTTCCGGGCTCAGGGATTTCATCAACAATGTCTTGATGGGCTTCAGGGCAAAACTCATGCTCATCTTGACCATACCCCACTGCTTGTCACAGCATACCAGGTAAATCACCTTCAGATTGTTTCTTACGGCAGTTTCTATTTCCTGAAGATTGAATCCCATGGCCCCGTCGCCGATAATACAGACTACCTGCCGGTCGGGCAGAGCTACAGCTGCTCCCAACGCCTGACCCACGCCGGCCCCTAGGTGGCCGAAATGATGGGTAGCCATTTGGGTATTCGGCTCGCGCACCTGGTAAAAGAAGTTGCCCCACACAGCGGCATTTCCACCATCGAAGATCACCACCGCGTCGTCATTAAACACCTGCCGGCAGACAGAGGCCACGTGCGCTGTCACCATGGGAGATGACTGATCAGTCAGCTTCTCGTCCAGTTTCATTCGGTCCTTGTCGATCTCTTTTCTCAGTGCCGCGGTCTCTGAGCGACGGCGATCCAGCGCGAGGCTGTCTTTTGCGCCCTGGAGCCTTTCAGCGAGCCGGCGCATGAAGACTCCAACATCGGCCAGGATGGCCAAATCGACCTGCCTGGTCCGCCCGAGTATCTCCTCGTCGATGTCTACCTGTATCCACCGCTGATCCGCAGGCTGAGCCCAGTACGGGGCTTTACCCCACCAGTCGGTCTCTCCCACCTCAGATCCCAAGCAGAGCACGAGGTCCGCGCGGTTTCTGATCTGGTTCACCTGTTTGACGTGTATCATGGGCCAGGAGAGATGAGAGGTCTCCGGCAGGACCCCGCGAGCGCTCCATGATGTGGTGACCGGCGAGTGCAGCAGCGTGGCCAGTCTCTCCAACTCACCGAACGCCTTAGCGTGGATCACCCCGCTGCCCGCGTGAATAATAGGGAGTTTCGCGGAGGCAAGCATTTCCGCAGCCTTGGCAACCTGATCCGGGTCGGGGTAAATAGGCCCTACCCTGCGATACTGGTGGGGCTTTAATATGGGGATAGGGTTGGTCGCCCCATTGATCACGCTCTCCGGAACATCGAGGTGCACGACTCCCGGCCTGCCTTCATAGCACTTGCGCAAGGCCTTGCGAAGAAGCTCCGGAATTCTGGCGACCGTGGCCGCATGGCCGGACCATTTGCACATGGCCCCAATTACTCCCACCTGATCAAAACACTGGTAACCGCCTCCTCGATCCGGGTAGGTGATGCCAAATCTTCTGGAGCTGGTTATGAGGAGGACCCGGTTACCCTCAGCGTTTTCCACAGCTACGCCGGAGAGCATATTTGCTACTCCCGGACCGTTGCTCGCAATGCATACGCCCAACTTGCCGGTCATTCGAGCGTAAGCTCCGGCCATGTGGGCGGCGATGGTCTCGTGACGAGGCGTCACCAGTTCGATCCCCAGATCCACTGCACCTTTCAGCAGCCGTAGGTACGTTCCGTCACTTATGCCGAAAATCTTTTCGACTCCCTCTTCTTTGAGCATGCTTGCGATTATGTGTCCACCGGTCGTCGTTGCCATTTCAACCCCCGTTTTCAGGCACGAGATTGTTCAGTCATCATACCGATTTCTAATCGACGTGATCGGGCCGCAAGAACCCCTCGATAAACGAAACTATCTTCTCCAAATGTGTTTCCGCGGCGCGCTGGTCAATAGGCCCGCTGATCTCAAGGTACTCCCTCATTCTGATCTCGAAGTGTTGCGATACCAGTGAAGCCAGAAAGATAATGTACACGGTGTTGATCAGAAAGGCCGTCAGGTTGATGTCGATGTCCTTGCGGACGATGCCTTTTTGTATTCCGTCTCGGATCAGAGATTTGAGGTGCACTGCGGTGTACCCTTCCACTTCCCGCGTGATCGCATTGGCGAAGACTTCCATTCCCGGAGAGGTGATTTGCAAGTACATCTGGACATACTCGGGGTGGGCCAGGGAAAAGGCAGCCCCCTTGCGGAAGATGTGATCCACCTGGCGATAGATGTCCCAGCCGGGCTTGATACCGCCGTAAACGGCCTCTCGCGACCGTCTCAGCGCATCCCTGCAAACGGATATATACAGGTCTTCCTTGCTCTCGAAATAGTCGTAGAGTGAGCCTTTTGAGACATTGGCTCTGGCCGCGAGTTCGGCCATATCACTCTGGGAGAATCCCCTCTCTGCGAAGAAGCGTGCGGCCTCTGTCAGGACCCTGTCTCGTTTTTCTTCAGAGATTTTGGAGAAGGTTTTTTTCGGCATGCGACTCTCCATAGTGACTGACCGCCCAGTCGGAATTATCGCCCGAGGGTTTCACCTTGTCAACTTTTTTTTTAGGATGCGACCGCGTTCGGTCAGGTAACGGAATGATGCTGCATGACTAAGCCTTGCATTGCGTTTGAGGCCCAGTGGTGTTATACCGGTGGTCTCTGTTGAGAGTTCGCACGGGAAGACCACCACGGGAATGCACTTTTCACGCAACTTTGGGGGATAGGCCCAACCGAATTCTCAAATCACAGAAGCCCGGGGGAGAAAGCCAGGCCCAACACCTACCCGGTATGGTGTCCCGGGAATCCCAAGAACATAAGTCAGGTGACTCTATTGGACCATACTCTTGTCGCGGTTGCGGTTGCAGTGCTGCTTTTCCAGATTTATTTTTGGGCCGTGGGGCTGCGAGGCTTGCTGCAGAGCCTGCTATGGATCCCCGGTATCCGGCCTGGAGGAAACGAAGATTCCTCGGAAGATTTTCCACTCATTTCCGTAATAGTCCCCGCTCACAACGAACAAGCAACGATAGAAGAATGTGTGCGGTCGGTATTGGAACAGGATTATCCGCGCTACGAACTTATTCTGGTCGACGACAGGTCCGAAGACCGCACGGCCTCTATAGCTTCCGACTTGGCCCGGGGTAGATCCAATTTCAAAATCGTCACGGTAAGGGAACTGGCTCAGGGGTGGACAGGGAAGTGCCACGCTCTGGACGTTGGAGTGGGCTATGCATCAGGCAAATGGTTGGCCTTTCTCGATGCGGACAGCACCCTCCACAGTTCGGCGCTGCGACAGTGCTATCAGGCGGCCTTGAAGCACCAAGTGAGCATGGTCACTCTCAGCCCGAAATTCATACTCAAGTCATTTTGGGAGAAAGCGCTCCAGCCCGCATTTGCCGTTGCGTCCTCCATTCTGTTTCCTTTGCCCCAAATAAATGATCCTGCCAGCCCCGTGGCCTCTGCCAACGGGATGTTCTTCCTGATAAGCAGAGACGCTTACGACAAAATCGGCGGCCATCACGATGTGAAGGGGTTGGCCGTGGAAGACATCGGGATCGGGAAGAGGGTTAAGGCGTCAGGACTGGGGCTGCTTTTTTTAAACGGTCGACATTTATTGCAGACGCGAATGTACGAGGGGTTCCAGGCGACCCTGGACGGGTGGACCCGTATACTCTGCGGATCCATGAACTACGAAGTGACCACGGTTGTCCGGCACCTGGTCATCCACACTCTGATGAGTCCTTTCGCTGCGGCTTTTGCGCTGTATATGTTCGTGCCTGCCGCACAAGGGCTCTTCCCCAACACCTGGTTCGTATTGCCTCTGATTTTTGCAGCGGAACTCCTTGTGATCCCTCCCTGGTTTTGCTCGCAGTTGGGCATCCCCAAAAGATACTGCGTATTGATGTGTCTGGGAAACTTGTTTCTAACATGGACCTTCCTGGTCATGATCAAGAAGATCCTGATGAAGGACGCTCTCCAATGGCGCGGGACAACCTACGAGAACCACCTTTACCAGCCCACGGGGTTGAATCCCGCGACCCGTTCACGCGAGGTCGGCTCCGTTGGCAAATAGTTGTGAACCGCCATTGCCATTGGATCAACACTGTTAATGTACGAGTGACCACCCTGCTGCAAATGTCATGATGAGCGTGCCGGCTTCCCCAAAAAGGGCATTGTGAAAGAGCGGTCTCTCTATCGAAGGGTAAAAGTGGCCGTGTTTCTGCCTTTTGGCGCGGGGCCATGCCTCCTATTAAAACCAATTGCTTCGCCATGTGCATGATTAATTGCCTTGACACAGCGGTATGATCCCTCTTAAGGTCGAGGCTTGATTCCTAAATCAACGAATAAAGGGCCGAAGGCGCTAAACGTGTGGCTCCCGACGGGGGTGGGGGGTGGCTGCAAAACCTGCATCTTTCATGCGGAATTTCCGGCCGGCCCGAAGTCGATATCTGCAACGAGCAAGTGTTAACGGCATTTCCGGGTTCTAGCGAAGGGGTTTTTCAGATGCGTTGTCCGGATCGGTATCCGATTCTCATTTTGATGATTGCCGCTTTCTGCCTTTTCTCGGCTTGTGGGCACCAGCCCGCCAAGAAGGTCGTGCAACCGCCTGAGGTCACAGTGGTCCAGCCAGTGGGACAGGAAGTTACCAAGTTCCTGGAATACACCGGCAATACTGCCGCGCTTCAAACCGTCGAAATCAGAGCCAGGGTGCCCGGGTTTCTGACCAGGATGACGTTCGAGCCTCGAGCAAAAGTCAAAGCAGGAGATCTATTGTTTGTCATAGATCCGAGGCAGTACGAAGCCTCCGTTAAAGAGGCCACCGGTAAATTGGACGCGGCAAAAGCGCAGTCCAAGCTTGCTCAAACCGAAGTGCAGATTGCGCAGCAGTTGGAGAGCAAAGAAGCCATCAGCGGGCTGAAACTCGAGAAAAAAGTCGCAGAGCGAGATAAGGCCGTGGCCGACGTGGAACTTGCCGATGCTGACCGGGATAAGGCAAGGCTAGACCTGGAATGGACGCAAGTCACCTCTCCTATAAACGGCAGAGTCAGCCGGAACAAGGTTGATGTGGGCAATCTCGTTGGGGCCACTGAGAAGACCCTTTTGACCACAGTGGTCAACGATGACCCGATCTACGCGTATTTCAGTGTGAGCGAGCTGGATCTTCTCCCGATATTGCGGCGGCTCGACCAGACGAAATCGGATCTCTCCTCGAAGGCTCTAAGCAAAATTCCTGTCTTTCTCGGCCTCGCGGATGAGACCGGGTACCCTCACGAAGGACACTTCGACTTTGCGGAGACTACGGTAGACCAGTCCACCGGTACTGTCCAGGTCCGAGGGATCTTCCCGAATCCTAACGGCCTGTTGATGGCGGGCATGTTCGTTAGAATTCGTGTCCCGGTGGAGAAACGCGCAGCCATTCTCGTGCCGGATGTTGCCGTGCAATTTGACCAGGGCGGCAAGTATGTGCTCGTGGCAGATGACGAGAACATAGTGCAGCAAAGGCGCATAAAGATGGGAGACCAGGTCGGCGAGATGCGGGTTGTCGAGCAGGGCCTGACGCCAAAGGACCGCGTGATCATTGCAGGGGTCCAGCGAGCCAGGCCCGGCGCCAAGGTCAACCCCACACTCAGCCCTGCCGGCGCTCCGAAATCCGAAAAAGCGGTCCAAAGCAAGACTCAGGAAAAATGAACGGGGGTACAGGGATGTTCAGCCGTTTCTTTATCGATCGGCCCATTCTCGCCTCCGTGATCTCGCTGTTGATCATGGTTGCGGGTGGGGTTGCCATCTTTTCCTTGCCTGTTTCGCAATTTCCGCAAATAGCCCCGCCTATGGTCCAGGTAACGGCCTCGTATCCGGGCGCGGATCCCAAAGTTGTGGCGGACACTGTAGCAGCGCCCATCGAACAGCAAGTCAACGGCGTTGAAAACATGATTTACATGCAGAGCACCAGCGCCCGCGACGGGTCTTACACTCTGCGAATAACCTTTGAACTGGGCACCGACATCGATATGGCTACCGTGCTGGTGCAGAACCGCGTGAACTGGGCCATGGCGTCACTGCCGGATGAGGTCCAGCGTCAAGGCGTCATCACCAAGAAAGCCTCTACGTCTTTCGTTACCGTGCTGTCTCTCTATTCTCCCGACGGCTCGTACGACGATCTTTTTCTGACCAACTACGTCACCACGACCATCAAGGACCAAATAAGTCGTCTCCACGGGGTCGGCGATGTGGTGATGTTTCCTACAAAAGACTACAGCATGCGGTTTTGGCTCAACCCCAACAGGCTCCAGTACAACAGTCTCACCACCAACGACATTGTCAATGCTCTCAAAAGCCAAAACGTTCAGGTCGCGGCCGGCCGCCTAGGCCAGGAACCCGCGCCGAAGGGACAGAAATACGATCTTACGATCAACACCCTCGGCCGTCTGACCGACGTCCGCCAGTTTGAAGACATTATCGTGAAGACCGGCAAGGACGGCAGCGTAGTCCGGATGAAAGATGTAGGCCGCGTGGAGCTGGGCGCGAAGAGCTACGATACCCGATCGTATTACAACGGATCGCCCGCGGTGACGCTTATCGTATACCAGACTCCCGGTTCTAACGCCCTGGACGTTGCGGACGAGGTCCACCGGACCATGGACCAGCTGAAAAAGGACTTTCCCAAGGGTGTCGATTACCGGCTCGTTTACGAGAGTTCAGACTTCGTCCGGGCCTCAATTCGTGAGGTTGTCATAACTCTGATTGAGGCATTCATCCTTGTATTCATCGTGGTTTTTATTTTTCTCCAGGATTGGCGAGCCACCCTGGTGCCTGCCACGACCGTCCCCGTCTCGATAGTCGGAGCGTTCGCGATCATGTACCTGATGGGCTTTTCCATTAACATGCTCACTCTGTTCGGCGTGGTGCTGGCTATCGGAATTGTGGTGGATGACGCCATTGTGGTGGTGGAGAACGTTGACCGCAACATGGCTCAGTATGGCTTGGGAGCCAAAGAAGCATCTATTAAAGCTATGAACGAAATTACCGGCGCTATTATAGGGATCACTTTAGTCCTCATGGCCGTTTTTATCCCCGCGGCCTTTCTGGGAGGGATCTCGGGCCAACTCTACCGCCAGTTCTCGTTGACCATAGCGTTTACTACGCTGCTCAGTGCGATAAACGCCATGACGCTCAAACCGGTGCAGTGCTCGGTGTGGCTGCGGCCGCATCACGGAGAGAAAAATGCATTCTACAGGGGGTTCGACAAGGTATTCGACAGAATCACGCATGGGTACACTGAAGTTGTGTCGTTTCTTGTGAAGAATGTGCCGCTCATGGTCGTAATCTGGCTTGCCGCCATAGGCCTTACGTACTACGCATTCACCCAAGTCCCCGCCGGATTTCTGCCGGACGAGGACGACGGTCTCATCCTGTTGAACGCACAGCTCCCGGACGGCGCGTCTCTGCAGCGGACCGACGCTACAATGCAACGGGTGATGGATATTCTCAAATCCACGGATGGAGTTGCCCATTTCTCCGTCACACCCGGCAACTCCATCCTGGACGGGACCGGCCCCACACTCGGATGCGGCTTCGCTGCCCTGGAACCATGGGACGACCGCCTTAAGAAAGGGCGCTCTAAACAAGTGATTATGTCGGAGTTGGCTGAGAAATTTTCCCACATTCAGGACGGTGTGGTATTCCCGTTCTCCTTGCCCCCTATCGTAGGTCTCGGCCAAAGCGCAGGCAGCGAAATGTGGCTGGAAGATAGAGCCGGCGTCGGCCTTGTGAAACTGGCTCAAGCAGCAGACGAGTTGGTGAAAGAGGGCTCGGCCCGAAATGAATTGCGCACGGTGAACTCGACATTCCGGGCGACGACACCGGCCATTTTCGCCGATGTGGACCGGACCAAAGCGCTCAATCTCAAGGTCCCGCTGCAATCGGTATTCGACACCCTGCAAGCGTACCTGGGATCGACGTACGTCAACGACTTCAACGAATTCGGCCGCACTTGGCATGTCACCGTCCAGGCGGACGCAGCTCACCGAGCCAAAACCGCAGACATAAACAACCTCCAGGTTAAAAACCAGGATGGTAACATGGTCCCCATAGGCACGCTGGTGAAGCTGGATTATTCGTCCGGTCCCCTGCGGATCGACCGGTACAACATGTTTCCGGCCATTCGCGTCATCGGTGAGAGCGCTCCTGGTGTGAGTTCCGGACAAGTGATAAAGGCTATGGAGGATCTGGCCGGTGAAACACTTCCTCCCGGCACGGGCTATGAATGGACAGGGGTGGCGTACCAGCAGAAAAAAGTCACCGGTCAGGTGTACATGGTTTTTGCCTTGGCCGTCCTCATAGTCGTAATGATTCTCGCGGCCCAGTACGAGAGCTGGATCGACCCGATAGCCGTTGTCGCAATAGTGCCGCTCGCGGTATTGGGCGCGGTCGTAGGGCTGGCTTTACGTGGACTGGATAACAGTCTCTATACGCAAGTCGGCCTTGTGCTCCTTGTCGGGTTGTCGGCCAAGAACGCGATCCTGGTGGTGGAATTCGCGCGAGAAAAACAGGCTCAAGGCAAGTCGCCGCTGGAAGCTGCGGTCGAAGGAGCCAAGCTCCGTTTTAGAGCGATCATCATGACATCTTTCGCCTTTATTATAGGCGTCACCCCGCTGGTGATCGCTACCGGCGCGGGCGCTGCCAGTCGGCAAGCGGTAGGGACCGCCGTGTGCTTCGGAATGTTGGGAGTCACCATGCTGGGGGTGTTCTTCACGCCACCGATGTACGTGCTCATGCAGAAGTTCAAGAGACGCGGCGCAAAATGAAACGCGAAGATTCGGATCGACCGTTTTTATACAACAAGGGCTTCCTGTGAGTTGAACGTGTCGTTGTACATTCGTAGAAGGGTTTAAGCATTCGTGAGGAATTGTCATGAATAGACTGGCAATCTGGGTAATTGTCGGGGCCGTCTGTCTTGGGATGGCGCCATTTGGTCACGCTCAGCAATCCGGCGGGCCGGGAAAACCATCAGGCCGGGAATTGCCCCGCCTGGAATGTAAGGCAGTAGAAACATACATTGCAAAAATAGATGCAGCACGTTCGATCGCGGAGAAAGAACGGCGGGAAGAAAGGTACGCTGAGGCTCAGGCGGAGCTGAAGGCCGCTCTGAAAGGCCGTGACGACGATGCTCTCCTGGCCCTGGCAGCGGATTACGCCAAGTACACTGAGCAAGTCGCCGCGGCCGACTCGGCCGACTCTAAGCTTGCCGACATTGTCGATAAAAGGCTGAAGCTCAGAAGCGCCCTTCTGGAAAGATGCGAAAACTATACCGCCACCCGGTCAGAGTGATTGGCCGGGCCGTCTGACGGCCACATACGGACCGAGAGGCAACGACATATGGAAAGGAGTCCGATGAAATTGAGAGCCATTTTTTGGATTCTTGCCGCTGTTCTTCTTGTCACCTCAGGCAACTTCCGCGGGCAGGCTTGTGCGGATGATTGCACGGATTTCACAAAGAAAGCCAACCAAGGCCTGTACCAGAACCCTAACCTGAAATGGGCGGACCAGGAAGATTTCAAGTTCGCGACAAGAGGGTTTATCGCCACTGACCAGGACCTCGTACTGAAGGACGCTCAAGGCAACGTCATATGGAGCAACGCGGAATATGATGCGTTTCTGAAGGGTGATGCACCGCCGACAGTGAACCCAAGCCTCTGGCGCCACGCAGTCATCAACGCACTCCACGGCCTATTCAAGGTGACCGACGGCGTGTACCAGGTGCGCAGCCAGTCTGCGTCCAACATGACGATCATCGAAGGCCGAACAGGCTACATAGTCATTGATCCGCATATCAGCATAGAAAACGCAAAGAACAACATCGAGCTGGTTTTCCGCCACCTGGGTAAAAAGCCGATAAACGCGGTCATCTACTCGCACTCCCATATCGACCACTTCGGCGGAGTCAAAGGTGTGACCTCCGATGAAGACGTAAAGAGCGGCAAAACCAGGATCATCGCTCCGAAGGGGTTCGTGAAGGCTGCTCTGAGCGAAAACCTAATGGTCGGCCCGGCAATGGGGCGGCGATCCATGTACATGTACGGCAATCTTTTGGAAAAGAACCCCAAAGGCCAAGTGGATGCGGGATTGCTCAAGACCGCGGAGGCCGGTACCGCCAGCTTGATAGCTCCGACCGATTTGATTGACGAGCAGGGGAGCACCATGGACTTGGACGGCGTGGAGCTGGTGTTCCAGAATGCCCCTGGCGAAGCGCCCGTAAACATGCAGGTGTATCTGCCCCAAAAGAAGACACTCTACATAGCTGACAACTGCGCTCACTCACTGCACAACATCTACACAATCCGCGGGGCCAGGACCCGTGAAGCCACCCAGTGGGCCGAGTCGGTGAATCGAGCGCTTCAATTCCAGGACACCGAGACAATCATCGCGGGCCACAATTGGCCTCGGTTTGGCAAGGATCACGTGAAGGAATATCTGGAAACCCAACGTGACGCATTGAAATACGTCCACGACCAGACCCTCCGCCTTATGAATCACGGCTATACTCCAGGCGAAATAGCGGACAAGATCGAGCTACCACCCGGTCTGGCGGAAAAATGGTATCTGAGGCCCTACTATGGCCACATCAAGCACGACGTTCAGGGGATTTACAGCCTTTACGTCGGCTGGTACGACGCGAACCCCGCGCACCTGGACCCGCTGCCACCCAGAGAAACCGGTAAGCGCATGGTGGAGTACATGGGCGGCGCCGATGCTGTAATAACCAAGGCCCAGCAGGCGTACGACAAGGGGGATTACCGTTGGGTAGCACAAGTTCTCGATTACGTAGTCTGGGCCGAGCCCGAAAACATGAAGGCGCGAAAGCTGGCCGCGGCAGCTCAGACCCAACTCGGCTATCAGACGGAGAACGCCACATGGCGAAACGCATATCTCACCGCGGCCCAGGAATTGAACCAGGGCCTCAAGAAGGGGCTGATCGTCGGCACGGGCTCAAGTGCAGGTCGTGGCCTGATAGCAGACATACCCACTGAACAATTCTTCGATTTCCTCGGCATGGCGCTCAACGGACCGAAAGCCTTTGGCAAACGCATTGTCCTCAACTGGGAATTCACCGACACCAAGAATAACTATGTCATGACTCTCCAGAACGCGGTGCTCAACTACCGTGACGGTTCCGATCCAAAGGCTGACGCGACAATGACCCTTACCAGGGACGCTTGGAACAAGATCTTCGCCCGCACCGCCACCGCGGCCCAATTGGTTATGGAAGGGGAAATGAGCGTCAGCGGTGACACCGCAAAGCTCCAAGAGCTTTTCGGTCTTCTTGACCGTTTCGAATTTTCTTTTCCCATCGCAACCCACGAAGCCATATCGAGTCATTGATACCTGTTCACATTTGAACAATGAGGTCTGCCGACATGATGAAATACGACCCGATGACTCAGCCGCCCACGGACGAGTGGCTGGCGCTGGAAGAACCCGAGCAGATCGCCCTTGTCACGGCTCACCATAGGCCAATAGAGGCAACAATTCCAAGGCCGGAAGTCCATGCAATGATTCACGTGGTTGTGGAAAACCAACTAGCCGAAGGGATAGAGCCTGCCCGGGACGCTCTAGAAAGGCTCGTTGCCGAAGGACTGGACAGGCATGAGGCGATCCACGCTATAGCCTCCGTGCTGATGGAGCATATGCGAATTCTAGTGCAGGAGGAGGCGACGGGGCCTGACCCTCACGAGCGGTACTTCCAGGACTTGCAGGAACTGACAGCGGATAAGTGGTTGAGAAGCGGGGATTAAACGCAAGTAAGCCCATTGTCCCAGGGATTGAATGTGTGCCCGTAAAATGTCCGGTGGAATATTTTGGACAAATCTTATATCGGCAGTGAGAAGGCGACAGTTGAGAGATCTTGCCAGCCAGAGATAGGATGAATCCTGAAAGGAGCACTTCAACTGGTTCGCGAAGGTCAGAGTTTCGAGAAAGGCCTGTTTGCCAAGCTCGTGGTAGGTTATTGGATACTCGTGAAAAATCTCCAGGGCTTCCAAGGATCGTTCGTGATCGATTGGTCGTCCATCCTGCCGTTGCGCCCGTGTGAGGATGTTTCCAAATTCGTATCGCAAGAGCGTAGGCGCGTGCAATAGTATTTCGTCGGCAAGAAGCCGCACAAGATAATCGGTCGCTTTTTGCACAGATGTTTCGTCGTTAAGAAACCATTTTGCGGCTACAGAGGCGTCTACGACGTACTGTTCAGGCACCTTGTTCTCTCATTTCGTGAACCAATTCGGCCACGTCCGACACCTTGCCAATCAGACCGCGAACCTTTAGGGTTCTTCTGAGCAGGGCCAGGCGCTCGGGTGACAAACGCCCCTCCATTTCCTTCATCATTTCAGGAAAGGCCCCGCTTTCACCGCATGGACGTG